>NZ_JAXAVV010000042.1:0-41892 GCF_033949925.1 Lentzea kristufekii | reverse complement strand
TAGAGCAGCCCGCGCTTGTAGGCCGCGACCAGCCGGCGCGGCACGAGCAGCTCCTTGCCGTCCAAAGTCCGCACGCGCACCAGATCCGGCGCGGTGGCCTTCCACTGCGCCCGGCGGTGACGGGTGTTGGACCGGGACGTCTTGCGCTTGGGAACGGCCATCAGCGCTCTCGCTTTCCGTAGCGGCGGTTGAACTTCTCGACCCGGCCGGCGGTGTCCACGAGTCGCTGCGTGCCCGTCCAGAACGGGTGCGAGTCGGCGGTGATGTCGACGACGAGCAACGGGTAGGAGTTGCCGTCCTCCCACTCGATCGTCCTGGACGACGTCGCGGTCGAGCGGGTCAGGAACGACTTGCCGGTGGACGCGTCCTGGAAGACGACCGGGTGGTAGTCGGGGTGGATTCCGGGCTTCATATGGCCAGCTTTCGGATCGAGTCCACGAAGGACAGTTCGTCGTCGGTGAGCAGTGCTTCGGCGAACGCCGCGGTGATGGAGTCCGGTTCGCCCAGGGTGATCGCCACGATCTGGGTGGTCTTGCCCCCGCGCGGCCCGCCCTCGCCGACGTGCATGCCGCAGCCCGCGGATTCCAGGTGCAGCGCGACGTCCGGCTCGTCCGCCACCCAGAGCCGGCCGCGCGAGCGCACGACCGTTCCGTCCAGCAACGAGTCGAGCGCGTCGTTCAGCCGTGCCGGGTGGAACGGCCGGTCCGCCGTGAAAACCGCTGTCGAGACACCACATTCAGGCGTGAGAGGCATCAGCCGTGGGCGGGTGCTCTTGCGCACGACCACCGTCTCTGGCGTGCAGCGGTGCGCGCCCGGAGCGAGCCGGTCGAGCACTGCGAGCGTGCGTTCGTCCGCGTCTCCTTTCAGCACCAGCACGTCCGCGGCCTCGGCCTGCGCGACGACGACCTGCGCCACCGTCCGCTGGTCGCTGACCATCGACGCGTCGCCCAGGGCGTCGTCCAGCCAGGTCGCCGCGTCGAGCACGGTGATCACGCACTCGACGTCGATGCCGAGCTTGCGGCGCACCGCGTCCGGTTCCAGCAGCGGGTCCAGGTGCAGCACGACCGTGTGGCCGGTGAACGTCCCGAGCACCTCGCGCAGGTCCTCCCGCACGGTGCAGGACACGCAGCCGTGCAGCAGGTCGATGTCGGTCGCAATGCCGTCGACCCAGCGACGCACGCACGTTTCCGCAGCTACGTGACGCACGAGCACCGAACCGGGCCGGTCGCGCCACACCCGCACGGCGACGTCGTGGTCGACCAGCCCCGCCACCATAACGACAACGGTTTCCATGTGAGGTACCGTAGATGAAAACGAAAGTCGTTTCAATCTGCGTCCATCTATCTGGAGGTACTCGTGCGCTGCCAGCTGACCGGCCGTGAGCCGGGCTTCGGCAACCGCGTCTCGCACTCGCAACGCAAGACGCGGCGCCGGTGGAACCCGAACGTCCAGCGCAAGCGGTACTTCGTGCCGTCGCTGAACAGGTTCGTGACGCTGACGCTGTCCGCGAAGGGCATCAAGACCGTCGACAAGGTGGGCATCGAGGCCGCCGTGGCCCGGCTCCGCGCGCAGGGGGTGAAGGTCTGATGGCCAAGAGCACTGACGTGCGGCCGATCATCAAGATGAGGTCGACCGCAGGAACGGGCTACACCTACGTGACCCGCAAGAACCGCCGCAACGACCCGGACCGGATGGTGCTGCGCAAGTACGACCCGGTGGCGCGCAAGCACGTCGAGTTCAAAGAGGAGCGCTGAGGACGTGGCCAAGAAGTCGAAGATCGCCGCGGACCTGCGCCGGCGCGAGGTCGTGGCGCGCTACGCGGAACGCCGGGCCGAGCTCAAGGAGATGCTGCGGCACCCGGAGACGCGCGCGGAAGCGTTGCAGGGCCTGCAGAAGCTGCCGCGGGACGCGTCGCCGACCCGGTTGCGCAACCGGGACGTCGTGGACGGACGGCCGCGTGCCTACAACCGGAAGTTCGGTCTGTCCCGCGTCCGGCTGAGGGAGATGGCCCACCGCGGTGAGCTGCCCGGCGTCTCGAAGGCGAGCTGGTGATGCGCGAGAAGAGGCCGCTCAAGCGCAGGCAGAACCTGCTCGCGAAGGAGGGCGTGACCGTCGTCGACTGGAAGGACGTCACGCTGCTGCGCAAGTTCCTCTCGGACCGGGGCAAGATCCGGTCCCGCCGGGTGACCGGCCTGACGCCGCAGCAGCAGCGTCAGGTCGCCACGGCGATCAAGAACGCACGGGAGATGGCCCTGCTGCCGTACCCGTCACAAGCGCGATGACCCGCACCGCCGCGCTGGCCAGGAAGGCCAGCGCGGCGAGCTGCACCAGCAACGCGAGCACCCAGGTCGTGTGTTCGTCGACCGTCAGATCGCCACGAACACCCACCAAGAAGGTCGCGTAGAGGCCCCAGCACTGCAGCGCGGCCAGGCCCGCGCCGACGATCGTGGTCCGCAGCGAGACGATCACCACGACGGCGGCCAGCAGGAACAGGGCGAACAGCGGCCAGGCACCGGTGAACGTGGTCACGCCGACTCCGCAGCCGAATCCGAGCGCCGAGCCGTACCCGCCTTTCATTCTTCGCATCCGATCGGTCTATCGCCTCAGGTGAGATCAGCGCCACCTCTCCAGCGTGAAGTTGGTGCTTTCGAGTGAGGCACGATCGCAGGAATGAACCTGTACGACGTGGTCCACCGCCGCAGGGACACCCGCGCCGAGTTCTCCGGTGAACAGATCCCGGACGACGTGCTGCGCAGGGTGCTGACCGCCGCACACGCCGCCCCCAGCGTCGGACTGTCCCAGCCGTGGGACTTCGTGCTCGTGCGCGACGAGTCCACCCGGCGCGCCTTCCGGGATCACGTTCAGGCCGAACGCAGCGTCTTCGCAGCTCAGCTTGATCAGGAACGAGCCGAGACGTTCGCCCGCATCAAGGTCGAGGGGGTCATGGAGTCGACCCTCGGCATCGTGGTCACCTACGACCCGGACCGGGGCTCGCCGGCGGTTCTCGGCAGGCACGCGATCGCCGACGCCGGTCTGTACTCCGTGTGTCTCGCCATCCAGAACCTGTGGCTGGCCGCGACGGAAGAGGGACTCGGTGTGGGCTGGGTGAGCTTCTACCGGGAAGATGTGCTGCGCCGTCTGCTGGACATCCCCACAAGGGTCCGTCCGGTTGCGTGGCTGTGCGTCGGTCCGGTTCGATCACTGCCCGAGACGCCCGATCTGGAACGTCACGGTTGGCGCAACCGACTACCCCTCGATGACGTCCTGCACCACGATCGGTACGGGGCGCGACAGACCCGGTAGCCTGTGCGGGCCGCTCGGCCAGTCGGAACGGAGTCGATGAACGAGTGGAGCAACGCGATCCGCTGGTAGCGGGCCAGATTCCGCGGTTGGACCGAGAGGTCCGCGCGTTGCTCAACGCTGGCCGCTTGCCGGAGGCGAACAGCCTTTTCGACGAGGTCGTCACCAAGGTGTCCCCCGGCGCCGACCGCTGGGTCCGATCGGCGGTGCTGGTCAACCGGGCGGTGATGGCCTGGCGCCTCGGCCGCATCCCCCTCGCGCTGGAACTGGCCGCCGAGGGGTGGACCGATCTCGACGCCGACCGTTCGGACAGCCCCGCCGTGGCCCAGACGATGGGCTCGCTCGGCTATCTGATGGAGGGCATCGGCAACCGGCGCGCGGCGCTCGACATGCTGCGACTGTCCGTTCAGGTCGCGCGGCGGGCCGGCAACACCGACACGCTGGCGCACTGCCTGCAGCGCCTCGGTGGTTCGCTGAACTTCCGCGCCTGCTCGGGGCCACCCGCGGCGGCGCCGGCGATCTTCGAGGAAGCCCTGGCGTACCTCGACGAGGGCCTCGGCATCGTCAAGGACGAGGTGCACCGGCGCGCTCTGATGGGCGCGTTCGGACGGTCGCTCGCGGGCGTCGGGCAGCTGGAGAAGGCCGAGGAGATCGCCGAGGAGACTCTGCGGCTGGCGGTCGACGCCACCGACCTGTGGGGAATCTCGGTCGGTAACTGGGTTCTCGCCGTCGTGCGTCGCGAACAGGGCGATTTCGACGAGGCGCGCACACACGCGGCACGTGCGGTGGCGAACGCCGAACGCATCAACGACACGTCACTGCTGCTGCGGTTCTCCACGGAGCTGGCGGACATCTGCCACGCCCTGGGTGACGCGGTGGGCGAGGCCGAGGCGTTGCGGCGGTCGATGGCGGCTTCCCGCACGGCCACGGAGACGTTGCAGGAAGGCCTGGGCCAGGCGCTGGAGCAGCGCCGGGTGGCCGTGCAGGCACAACGGCTCGCGGTGGCGGCGCAGGAGGCCGCGGCGCGCGATCCGTTGACGGGCCTGGCGAACCGGCTCGGGCTGGAACGGGCAGCCGCCGCGTTGCTGGAGTCGACGGCGGCGCGCGGGCGGGTGCCGTGGCTCGTGCTGGTCGACGTGGACTGGTTCAAGAGCGTCAACGACGACGCCGGGCACGCGACGGGCGACGCGGCGCTGCGCGAGATCGCGGCGTTGCTGCGGCGCGAGTGCCGTTCGGACGACCTGGTGGCGCGCTGGGCCGGTGACGAGTTCGTGGTGCTGCTCGGGGACACCGGGCCGAACATGGACGTCGGCCCGAACGTGGCCGAGCGGATCCGCGCGGCCGTCGACGGGCACGACTGGACGATGGTGCTCGGCGCGGTCCGCCGCCCGACGGTCAGCATCGGTGTCGCGGCGGGACCGGCCAAGCTGGACCAGCTGTTCGCGGCCGCCGACATGGCGCTCTACCGCGCCAAGCGGCACGGCCGCAACAGGGTCGAGGTCGAGCCCTCGGTGGACGAGGTGCCCGAGATCGTGTCCGGGAACTAGGAGTTCTCGGGCGTCTAGGCGATCAGGCCGCCGCGGTAGGCCACCAGTGCGGCCTGCACGCGGTTGACCGCGCCGATCTTGCCGAGCACGGACGAGACGTAGCCCTTCACCGTCGCCTCCGACAGGTGCAGGGTGCCGCCGATCTCCGCGTTGGACATGCCCTGCCCGATCAGCACGAGCACTTCGCGCTCGCGTTCGGACAGGCTCTGGAGAAGCCTGCGTGCCGGCTCCGCCATTCGTTCGCCGTCGGCGACGGCCGCGAGAACTCTCGCCGCCACACCGGGGTCGAGAACAGCGCCTCCGCGCGCGAGATCACGCACGGCTTTGACGAGCTGTTCCGGTTCGGTGTCCTTGAGGAGGAAGCCGGCCGCGCCGAGACGCAGTGCTTCCGAAACGTATTCGTCGACGTCGAACGTGGTGAGGATGCAGACCCTCGGTGGGTCCGGCAGTGTCCGCAGCCGCCGCAGGGCCACGAGTCCGTCCGAGGTGCGCATCCGGATGTCGAGCAGAACAACGTGCGGACGATGCTGGCGCGCCAGGTCGGCTACCAGATGTCCGTCATCGGCCTCAGCAACAACTTCGATGTCTCCGACGCTGCTCAGGATCATGCGAAGGCCGGAGCGGACGAGGTCCTCGTCGTCGGCCAGCAAAACCTTGATCACGACGCCTCCCGCATTGGCGTTCCGTGCTCCCTCATGTTCGTGATCTTGGCGTACGCACGCCGAAGGTCACGTTAATTCTCAGTTATCTCATCATGTGGTTACGGATTTTCGAGATCGCCGACGGCGTTCACAGTTACCGGAATTGAGCTCTGACTTCGCTGCGTAGGCGGGCCACCAGGCACTAAGAGGGGCCACCGGAACACTGAGTGACGAAACATCGATATCCCACTGAGTGGAATGCGGTACCAGAAACACGGATACGGCCTCGGTAATCCGATTCAGATGTCTCGTTTGGCCTCGTTTCTGCCCATATGGCTTTTCAATGGGCCTCGGGATCGATACAGGTCATCTCGCTCCGATCTCGAAAACGCGAAGGTCTTTCGCAATAGCCTTACCGGAAAGTAACGTGCGTCACAACAGCCCTGCCCTGCACGGAGAGGAGCTTCGCGCGATGCGGAGAGCCAATCCGGTGACGACCCTGCTGGCGACCGCCGCCGTCACCGCCTCGCTTTTGATCGTTCCGTCGGCCAACGCCGAGGAACCCCCACGCGCGGCCGCGTTCGCCGCCGACGACTACTGCCTCGGGCAGTGCAACGACATCCTGCCGCCGGGCAACAACGGCAACGCGACGCTGGCGGAGATCCTCACGCACAAGGCGTTCGGTACCAGGCCGGCGCATTCGGCCGACCAGCTCGGCAAGTACGACGCCCTGGTCAACGGCTACGGCGGACTGACGAACTCGCAGCTGACGGACTTCTTCAACGACGCGTCGTTCGGCGTGCAGTCCGACCAGGTCGAGAGCACCATCAAGCCGCGGTCCGACGTCACGATCGTGCGCGACAAGAAGATCGGCATGCCGCACATCACCGGGACCACGCGGTCCGGCACGATGTTCGGCGCCGGTTTCGCGGCCGCGCAGGACCGCCTGTGGCTGATGGACGTCTTCCGCCACCTCGGACGCGGCCAGCTGACCGGTTTCGCCGGTGGCGCGCCGGGCAACCGCGTGCTGGAGCAGAGCTTCTTCAACCAGATCCCGTACACCGAGGCGGACCTGCAGAAGCAGATCGACAGCGCGACGGCGAACGGCGGTGAGCGCGGGCGGCAGGCGCTGGCCGACGTCACCGACTACACCGCGGGCATCAACGCGTACATCACGCAGTCCGTTTCCGCACGGAACTTCCCCGGTGAGTACGTGCTGACCGGGCACGCCGACTCGATCACGAACTGGAACGACATCCAGCCGTTCAAGACGACCGACATGGTGGCGATCGCGTCCGTGGTCGGTGGCCTGTTCGGCGCCGGCGGTGGCGGCGAGGTCCAGTCGGCGCTGGTGAAGCTGGCCGCGCAGAACAAGTACGGCGCGGCCACCGGTGAGCAGGTGTGGAAGGCGTTCCGGGCGCAGAACGACCCCGAGGCCGTGCTGACCCTCCACGACGGACAGTCGTTCCCGTACTCCGCCTCGCCCGCTTCGCCCCAGGGCGTGGCACTTCCCGACGGTGGCAGCGTCACGCCGGAGCGCATGGTCTACGACGAGGTGGGCGGCACGGGAACTTCCGTCGCCGTTCCCGCTTCCGAGGACGTGGCGAAGGCTCGCGGCATCTTCTCCGACGGCGTGCTGCCCGCCGACCTGCTGAACAAGAAGCACGGCATGTCGAACGCCCTCGCGGTGTCGGGTGCTCACACGGACAGCGGCAACCCGATCGCCGTGTGGGGGCCGCAGACCGGTTACTTCGCACCGCAGCTGCTCCTGCTGCAGGAGCTCAACGGGCCGGGCATCCGTTCGCGCGGCGTCTCGTTCGCGGGCGTCTCGATGTACGTGCAGCTCGGCCGGGGTGTCGACTACTCGTGGAGCGCCACCTCGTCGGGTCAGGACATCGTCGACACCTACGCCGTCGAGCTGTGCAACCCGGACGGCTCCGCTCCTACCAAGGCCTCCTCGCACTACCTGTTCCACGGCGCTTGCCTGCCGATGGAACGGCTGGAGCGCAAGAACGCCTGGAAGCCCACGGTCGCGGACGGCACACCCGCCGGTTCGTACACGCTGGTGATGTACCGGACCAAGTACGGCCTGGTCACGAGCAGGGCGACCGTCGGCGGCAAGGTCGTGGCGTACACGACGTTGCGTTCGACGTACATGCACGAGGTCGACTCGATCATCGGGTTCCAGGAGCTCAACGACCCGTCCGCGATCCGTTCGGCCACCGACTTCCAGCGCGCGGCCAACAAGATCGGCTACGCGTTCAACTGGTTCTACGTGGACTCCCGCGACTCCGCGTACTTCAACTCGGGCCTGAACCCGGTTCGCAGGTCCACTGTGGACCCGAACCTGCCGACGTGGGGCCGGGCCGAGTACGAGTGGGTGGACTGGAACGGCGACGAGAACACCGCTGCCTACATGCCGTTCGCCGCGCACCCGAACTCGATCAACCAGGACTACTACGTGTCCTGGAACAACAAGCAGGCCAAGGACTTCACGTTCGGCGGGTTCGGCCACAGCGCCGTGCACCGCGGCGACCTGCTCGACGTTCGCGTGCGTGCCCTGATCGCTTCCGGCCAGAAGGTCACTCGTGCGTCCCTGACCCGCGTGATGGCCGAGGCGGCAGTGGCCGACCTGCGTGCCGAGCAGGTGCTGCCCGAACTGCTGCGGGTGCTGGAGTCCGCTCCGGTCGACGCTTCCCTGGCACCGGTCGTGCAGAAGCTGAAGGACTGGCAGCGCTCCGGCTCGTTGCGCAAGGAGACCGCGAAGGGCAGCAAGGCCTACGCCCACGCCGAAGCCATCCGGATTCTCGATGCCTGGTGGCCCCTGCTCGTCGAGTCGCAGTTCAAACCGTCGCTGGGCGATGGGCTGTACAACGCCCTGGTCGCCGCCCAGCAGGTGGACGAGGCCCCGTCCGACGCGCACGGCGCCGCGCCGCACAAGGGTTCGTCGTTCCAGTACGGCTGGTGGGGCTACGTGGACAAGGACCTGCGCAAGGTCCTCGGCGACCCGGTCCAGGGCGCGTTCCCGCAGACTTACTGCGGTGGCGGCACTCTCTCCGGCTGCCGCACGGCACTCGTGAGTTCCTTGCAGGCAGCGGTCGCCAAGCCCGCGACCGCGGTCTACCCCGGCGACGCCGACTGTGCCGCAGGAGACCAGTGGTGCGCGGACACGATCATCCACCGCGCCATGGGCGGCATCACCCAGGACAAGATCCACTGGCAGAACCGCCCGACGTACCAGCAGGTCGTGCAGTTCCCGTCCCGCCGGGGCCAGACCACCACCAACCTGGCCGCCGGCCGCACCGCCACCGCGTCGTCGCACGAGAAGGGCTGGAACAACCTCCCGCCGTCGAACGCTGTGGACGGAAACCCGACGTCCCGCTGGGCCAGCGACTGGAGCGACAACCAGTGGATCCAGGTGGACCTTGGCTCAGTGCAACGAATCGGTCGCACGGTGTTGCGATGGGAATCCGCCTTCGGCAGGGGATACCGCATCGAGATTTCCAATGACGGAGCGAACTGGCGGAACGTTTTCTCCACAAGTAGTGGCGATGGCGGCGATGATGTCGTAGCGTTCACACCACAGGACGCGAGATACCTGCGGCTGACAGGCACCCAACGGGCCAATCAGTACGGGTACTCCCTGCACGAGCTTGAGGTCTACGTCTCGTAGGCCTTCGAGATGAGGACGCCGATCCACCCCCAGGGGTCGGCGTCCTCTACTTATGTCAGGCCCTGAACAGGTAGTTCCTGATCTCGCCCCCGATGTTCGCGGTCGGCACCCACTCACCGCCGTGCCACGTGCTCATCCGATACCCGCGCTCGGCGAGGAAGTCGGCGACGTCCTTCGCGTGGTACCCGAACCGCTCGACGTGCCGTTCCTCGATCTCGAGCAGGAAAGCCGGCTTGAGCCGCTCGATGGTCTCCGTCGCCCCTTCGAGAACCCTGAGCTCGGCCCCCTCGACATCAGCCTTGACGAAGTCGAGCCGGGTGATCCCCTGCTCCTCGACGAAGTGGTCCAGGGTGTCCGTCTTGACCAGCACGTCCAGGTGCTGGTCGAACTCCTCGTTGGACCCGAGCCCGTTGGCCCCCACCGTGAGGAACGACCGCCCGGTGACCGGACTCCCGTGCCGAACCGGCACGGACATGACCTCACGCCCCTGCTTCTCCGCACCAAGCGCCACCGAGTGCCTCTTGATGTTGGCACCTTCGCGCGGCCGCAACACGTACGAAAGCGCAGGGTGCGCGAACACCAGCGGCTCGACGCTGTGCACAGTCCCTTGTGGACCGACCAGTCTCGACAAGGTCACCGTGTAGAGCCCCAGCGCGGCCCCGACGTCGACGCAGACGTCCCCGGGCTTGACAACTTTGCGAAGTCCGATGAGCTCCGCCTCGGCATAGGGCGTGAGCCGGGCCAAAGCCCGCAACCCGGCGACAACAGCGGCACTGCGAAGTTGGGTCAACACCCCGGTCAGCCTAGACGTGCCCGTTGTTGCGTTGTTCGCCCGCGGGCAACCCGACCTGGTCAGCGAACTCAGCGGCCACCCGCGCCCCACCGTAGACGCTGAGGGCCTTGACCAGGTGCAGCCTCAAATCCTGCCGATGAGCGTCCCCGAGCTCAGGCATGGCCCGCTCCACACTGCTGACCAACGACTCGGCCCAGTTGGTGGCCGGCTCCCGCTGCGCGAGCTTCACGAGCTCAGCGAGGTGATCAGCGAGCTTGACCGCCTCCTCGACCTGATACCCGTTGCGCTGCAACCACCAGATCGTCGCCGTGCCGACGTCCGTCAACACCTCGTCACGCAGGTACCGGATCTCCGCCCGTTCAACATCCCGCTCCGCCAACTTGAACGTGGAGTTCCGCAACAGCTCGACGTGCTTCCGAGCCATCTCCAGGTCCTCGTCCCCGACCGTGATCTTCACCTGCTCGGCCCGCGCCCAGACATGCGTCCCGGGCACCTGCCGTTCGGTGGCGAGCTCATCCCCCAACTGCACCTGCAGGGCAGCGTGATGCACCAGCATCGCCTTGGAACTGATCTCCTTGGCCCGCTGCAGAACGTGATGGATGGCCGCACTGCGCGGCGAGTTGTGCCGCAACCCCGTAGCCAGATCAAGCCGCCACACCACGGTGAACTTGAAGTGGAAGTCCAGCCCGTAGACCGCACTGGCCAACGGCGTCTCGAACTCCTGCTGATGACTGCTCGCCGGCGGCACGAAGGTGATGTCGTCAGCGCGCTTGGGCACCCTCCGGCGCCACCAGGCCTTGAGGGAACCAAGCGGGCCAGGACGGAAGTCGGGCCAGGGTCTGCTCACGCCCTCTCCCTACCTGACGTTTGTGCCCGGCAGAAGGTGGCCTGCCTCACTTCCCTCCAACGGCCGCAGCTTGGTTCGGGGAGCCCTCACGGTGCGTGAGCGACCTGCTCGTCTGCGGTAGCTGGGGGCGCTGGTCAACTCGGTGGCGGCGCCCCGGTAGACTGCTGTCGCCAGCCCTAGTAGCTCAGGGGATAGAGCATCGGTTTCCTAAACCGTGTGTCGCAGGTTCGAATCCTGCCTGGGGCACCACCTTTCGCCGGGTGAAATCAGGGCCTGACATGCTGAAACGCTGTCGGGCCCTGATCTTTTCGGGCAGTCACCGTCAGCGAGAATCCCTGAGTTCTCACCTGCCGTCACGGACGTGACTGATGTACGGCTCGTAGGCCGACAGGTCACGGGACGGTTCGTACCTGCTGAGGTAGTAGTAGTCCGCCACGATGTTGGCCTGCTGTTCGGTGTTGAAGTCGGCGAACGTCTTCCCGAGCAGGCCTTCCGCACCGCCGTAGTCGTAGAGGCCCTTCGCGAAGAACCCGGCGATCGCGGTCGGCAGGAGGCTCAGGACGCTGCGGCCGTGTTGGTACTGGTAGGCGTGCGTGAGTTCGTGGACCAGCCAGCGCTCGTAGCGGGCCTGGTGTTGCGGTGTGGTCAGCACGCCCTTGGGGAAGGTGACGAGGCGCGGGAGGGTTCGGGCCACGCCGAAGCTGCCCAGGAGGCCGCCTTCGGCGAGGCTCAGTGCGCTGATGTCCAGGGCGTCGCCGAACACCTCGCGGGCTATCGAGGCCTCGTGCGACTCCAGGTTGCGGCGGAACACAGGTCGGAACACCACGGTGGCTCCCCTGCTCTGGCTTCGGGCTGGTCGAGCAAGGATGTCACGGGCCAGTTGGGGTGGACCGAAACCCGGGCCGTTCACGTCCGGAACGCACCGACGAGAACGCGCCGGAGTCCTGTTTGGACAAGACGGCTCAGGCGTGCTGATCGAGATCAGGCTGCGACGCCCGTGAGCCGGTAGCGGATCTCCTTCAGCTCGGCCCCGCCGATGCTCTCGGTCTTGGCCGTACCGTCGACGCGGAACCCGAGCCGCTCGTAAAACCGCGGCGCCCGCAGGTTGTCGTCGAACACCCACAGCACCACGTCCTGCTCCGCCCCGAGCGCCGCACGTGCCAGCTCGTACCCCAGCGGAGTGGCCCACGCCGAGGGCAGCACGTAGAGCGCGTACAGCTGGAACGCGGCGTCGGGCTCGCTGGACGGGCCGACGACGCAGAACCCGGCCACGGTGTCGTCGACGAGGCCTACCCAGACTCCGCCGCGCGGGATGGCCCGCTCCCACATCGACGCGCGCTCCTCAACGGAGAGGTCGTCCAGCACGGAGTCCGGCACGAGGCCGCGGTAAGCGGCCTGCCAGGCCTGTACGTGCACCGACGCTACGGCAGGAGCGTCGGAGGTGACTGCGAGACGGACCGTCATGGCTTCCCCCGCTGGCATGATCGAACGCATGCGGATCATCGTCGACGCGGACCCCGGCATCGATGATGCCCTCGCTTTGTACTACCTGCGTGCCCAGCCGGAAATCGAAATAGTCGCCATCGGCACGGTCCACGGCAACGTGCCGGTCCAGCAGGCCACGGCCAACGCGTTGAGGCTCACCGAACGCCTCGGGCTCGACGTTCCCGTGGCCACGGGTGCGGCGAAACCGCTGGCGCAGCCCCTCATGACCGCGGAGGACGTGCACGGCCAGGACGGTCTGGGCGGGCACGCGGGAGACGAGCCCGCCGCCTCTCCCACCGGAGAAAGTGCTGCCGAGCAGCTGGCGAACAAGGCACGGGAGAATCCCGAAGAACTGAGCCTGCTCGCGATCGGGCCGTTGACGAACGTCGCTCTCGCCCTGCAGATCGAGCCGCGTCTGCCGCAGTTGCTCGGCAAGGTCGTCGTCATGGGTGGCGCGCTCAACGTGCCCGGCAACATCACCTCCCAGGCCGAGGCCAACTTCTGGCACGACCCGGAAGCGGCCGATCTCGTCCTCGCCGCCGGCTTCGAGGACCTCACGATCGTCGGACTCGACGTCACCATGGAGGGGCACGCGCCGCAGGAGTGGCTCGACGCGCTGCCCCACGACTGCTTCCCACGGCGGATCCTCGGCTTCTACGCCGACTTCTACGGCAGCTTCCTCGGCAAGAAGGGCTTCGTCCCGCACGACCCGCTCGCGGCGGCGATCCTCTGCGACCCCGGCCTCGCGACCTACCGCGAGGACCGGTTCGCGATCGAGCTCACCGGCCGCTACACGCGCGGCAAGATCGTTGCCGACCAGCGGGTCCTGGCCGAGGACAGCCCGTTCGGACGTGACATCGCCACCGAACGCACGAGGGCCAAGTACGCCGTCACGGCGGACAACGACCGGTTCCTCGACCAACTGAGGCACGCTGTGACACAACCATGACGAACCACCGACGGGACCTGGACAAACAACGGGGACCGTGAGAAGCATGAACGTCCACTTGAAACGATGGCTCGCGGTCTCGGGGGCCGCCGTGGTCATCGCGACGGGCGTCGTGGCCGGGGGCTCCTACTGGCGGCTCGAGAGCAATCTCAAGACCGTCGATCTCGCCAAGGAGATCACTCACCCCAGGCCTCCGTCGACGCCTGGCCGGCCCCTCAACATCCTCCTGGTCGGCAAGGACGACGACCGGTCCGACACCGCCATGGTCGTCCAGCTGAACGCGACGGGCGACCAGGCCCGCGTGGTCAGCATCCCGCGCGACACGATGGTGCCGAGGCCGCGTTGCGGGGACGACCCGCCGGTCGCGATCGCCATGTTCAACAGCGCCTTCTCCACCGGCGGCGCCGCGTGCACCGTGGCGACGGTCGAGCAGATGAGCGGCATCCGGATCGACCACTTCGTGCAGCTCGACTTCAACGGGTTCCGCGACGTCGTGGACCGGCTCGGCGGCGTCGACGTCACGATGCCCGAGGCGATCGACGACGAGAAGAGCGGGCTGCACGTGCCGGCGGGGCCCACGAAGCTGGACGGAACTCAGGCGCTCGCATTCGTGCGCACCCGCTACAGCATCGGTGACGGCAGCGACCTGAACCGCATCAAGAACCAGCAGCTGTTCATGCGGGCTTTGAGCGAGAAACTGGCGAACGAGAACTGGCTCGCCAGTCCGGCGAAAACGCTCGAACTCGCCGACATCCTCACGAAGTCCATCGTCACGGACACCGGAATCGGCTCGATTCCGAAACTGGCCGATCTCGCGGGGAAACTCACCGCGTTGAAACCGGACGCCATCACGTACGTGACGCTCCCGACCGAGACCTACCTGCCCGATCCGAACCGGGTCCAGCCGAAGCAACCGGAGGCGGACGCGCTCTGGCAGGCCGCCTGACCTAGCAGACCGCTCCCTGCCATTCGCCGGGAAGCGGACCCGCGGGCCACGGCTGAGGAGACCCCCAGTGCTCCTCAGCCGTGGACGCTCTGCCCCAGTCGGTCACTCTCACGGTGGCGATCTCCCCTGCTCGTGAAGGACGTGGGGTCGAGGTTGTCAGACCACCTCGTTATGGTGGGTCTCTGACTGCCTGTGCGGCGCGTGCGCCGCAGCTCAGACGGGCGGTCCTCGTTTTCCGGTCCGGACGAGGAGGAGGCCGGTTGGGACCCCGTGGCGTCTTCGCGGAGCGCTTCGCGCTGCTCTACGCGGAGGCAGGCGACCCTCCCCTGAAGAGGGTCACGGAATCGGTCACCCGTGCCCGCCGATCGGACGAGCAGGGCAGGCCGCTGCGAGTGCCCGCCCAGCGGGTCAGCGACTGGCGGCGGGGGCGCAACGTTCCCGCCAGGTTCAGCGGGCTGAGCGCGGTCCTCGAGGTCCTCGTCGGCGAGGCACGCAAGCGCAGGCCCCAGCCGGCGATCGACGGCCTGTACGAGCTCGACGCGTGGCGCGCCCTCTGGGAAGAGGCGCTCGCGAGCCCCGTCACCGAAACGGACACACCCCCTCAGGGAGACGACTCCGTCTGCCCGTACATGGGTCTGAGCGCATTCGGGCCGCAGGACGCGAATTGGTTCTTCGGCCGGGAAATGGCGACGAACGCACTTCTCGACCGGCTGAACGACAACGGCATCACAATGCTCGTGGGCGCGTCCGGCGCCGGTAAGTCCAGTTTGATGAAAGCGGGCGTGCTGCCCCGGCTGGACAAGGAGACCATCGTCATCTCGCCGGGCACCGATCCGCTGAAGGAGTTCGCGCTCCAGGTGCCGGAGCTGATCCCCGCGCTGGAGTCGGCGGTCGCCGCGGACGGGCACGTCGACCTCACGCACGAGGTGCAGCTCGCGGTCGGCGACCGGGTGGTGATCGTCGACCAGTTCGAGGAGGCGTTCACCCTCGGCGGCGACGAGAACCGGTTGCGGATCTTCGTGCAGGCCCTGCACGCGGCGGCGGAGAAGAGCGCGGTCGTGCTCGGCGTGCGGGCCGACTTCTACGCCCGCTGCCTCGACTTCCCCGAGCTCGCCGAGGCCCTGCAGAGCAGGCAGATGGTGCTCGGCGCGATGTCCGCGGCCGAGGTGCGCGACGCCGTGACGAGCCCGGCCAAGGCCGCGGGCCTGCAGCTGGAGGCCGGTCTGGTCGACCTCGTGCTGCGCGACCTGGGCACGCACAACCGCCGCGGCAAGGACGCGTACGACGCCGGCGCGCTCCCCCTGCTCAGCCACGCACTGCTGGTGACGTGGCAACGCAGGCAGGCGGGGCGCCTCACGATCGCCGGCTACCGGGCGGCCGGCGGCATCCAGGGCGCCGTCGCCGCCACCGCCGAACGTGCCTGGTCGGATCTCGACGAACCGGCCAGGGCCGCCGCGAGGCAGCTGCTCCTGCGCCTGGTCAGGGTCGGTGACGACACGCAGGACACCCGCCGCCGGTCCAGCCGTCACAGCCTGCTGGAAGCCAGCACGAACCTCCCCGCCACGGAACGCGCGCTGGAAGTCCTCACGCACGCCCGCCTCATCACCGCGGACGCCGGTTCGGTCGAGATCACGCACGAGGCGTTGCTGCAGGCCTGGCCCCGGTTGCGCAGCTGGATCGACGAGGACCGCGCGGGCAACCTCACCCGGCAACGGCTGGAGGAGGACGCGGCGACGTGGTCCGCGCACGACCGCGACTCGTCACTGCTCTATCGCGGCGCACGGCTGGAGGGAGTGCGGCAGCAGCGAGACGTCACCACGATCGCCAAGGAGTTCGTGCGCACGTCCGAACGCCAGCACCGCAAGAACGTCTGGCTGCGCAGGTCGGCGGTCGCGCTGGTGGCGGTGTTCGCACTGATCGCGGCGGGCGCGGCCGTGATAGCGGTGAACCAGCGCAACGACGCCCAGTTCCGCCAGGTCGTCGCCGAGGCCGACCGGCTGACCGGGAGCGATCCGTCGCTGTCGGCGCAGTTCCTGATGGTCGCGCACCGCATGCGCCCGGACGACCAGGGCGTGGTCGCGAAGCTGCTCGCCATCCAGCAGGTCCCGCTGGCCGTGCCGCTCGTCGGGCACACCGGCGCGGTCTACCTGACGACGTTCAGCCCGGACGGCTCGCTGCTCGCCACCGCCAGCTACGACCGCACCGCACGCCTGTGGGACGTCCGGGACCGCAGCCGCCCCAAGGAGCTCGCGGTGATCGCCGAGCACAGGAACTGGCTGAGTACGGCGGTGTTCTCCCCGGACGGCAAGGTGCTCGCGACCACCGGCCAGGACGCGACGATCCGGCTCTGGGACGTGACGAACCCGAGTTCCCCCAGGGCGTTGAAGACGATCGAGACCGGCAACGGCCCCTCGTACCTGCTGGAGTTCAGCCCGGACGGCACGCTGCTCGCCGCGGCGAACGAGGACCGCTCGGCGGGGCTGTGGGACGTCCGCGATCCGGCGAACCCCAAGCCGTCCGGCGAGCCGATGCGCGAGCACGCCGCCTCGGTCCGCTCTCTCTCGTTCAGCCCGGACGGCAAGACCCTGGCCACCGCGGGCGACGACCAGACGATCCGGCTGTGGGACGTCGCCACGAGAAAGACCGTCGGCAAGCCGATGACGGGCCACACGCTCGGCATTCACAGCGTGGCGTTCAGCCCGGACGGCAAGCTGCTCGCGAGCGGCGCCGACGACAAGATGGTGCGGCTGTGGGACCCGGCCACGCAGGAACCGGTGGGGCAGCCGCTCGTCGGCCACACCGGACCGGTGTGGTCGGTGAAGTTCAGCCCGGACGGCCGCACGCTCGCCTCCGGCGCGTCCGATGCCACCGCACGGCTGTGGAGCCTCACCAACCCGGCCTCACCGACCCCGCTCGGCCGGCCGCTCGCCGCACGGGGGGCCGGCATCTTCGCGGTCGGTTTCAGCCCGGACGGCGACTCGCTCGCGACCGGTTCGCTGGAGAACGCCGTGAACCTGTGGTCCTTGCCGCAGGCGATGCTCATCGGCCATTCCTCCCAGGTGACGACACCCTCGTTCAGTCCGGACGGCAAGATCGTCGCGACCGGCTCCGGCGACAAGACCGTGCGGCTGTGGAACGTCTCGGACCCGCAGCACCCCAAGCAGATCGGGCAACCGCTGCTCGGGCACGAACGTTCGGTCAGCAGGCCGCGGTTCCGCCAGGACGGCAAGGTGCTGGCCACCGCGGCCGGCGACAAGACGGTGCGGCTGTGGGACGTGAGCGATCCGGAGCACCCGAAACCGCTGGGCGAACCGCTCGTCCTGTCCAACCGGTTCTCGGCGTGGGCGGTGTTCCGCCCGGACGGCCAGGTGCTGCTGACCAGCAACACCGACGAGTCGGTGCGGTTGTGGGACGTGCGCGACCCGGCGCGGCCCGTACCGCTCGGTGTCCCGCTGACCGGGCACGACGCCTACATCAACGACGTCGAGTTCAGCCCGGACGGCCGCACGGTCGCCACGGCGAGCAGCGACAAGACGGTCCGGCTCTGGGACGTGAGCGATCCGGAGCGGCCGCGGCAGCTGGGAGAGCCGATCAAGGCGCCCCAGGTCGTGGGGCAGGCGATCTTCACCGCGGACGGGCGCACGCTCATCACCTCGGGGCAGGACAAGGTGATCCGGCTCTACGACGTGCGCGACCGCGAGCACCCGGTGCGGATCAGCGAGCTGTCCGGGCACACCGGCACGATCAGCGCGATCTCGGTCAGCGCGGACGGCAGGACGCTGGTGAGCAGCAGCGCCGACAGGACGTTCCGGCTGTGGAACGTCGAGGATCCGGCCAAGCCGTACTACCTGGGCCGGCAGATCGCGGGCGACTGGGCGGCGGAACCGCTGGCCCAGTTCGCGCCGCAGGGCGACGTGCTCGCCACCGGCAACGCGGACGGCATCGTCCGGCTGTGGGACCTCGACGTGGAGCACGAGATCACGCGGATCTGCACGGCCACCCGAGGCGTGCTGACACCCGCGCTGTGGCAGGAACGTCTGTCTCAGATGGACTTCCGGGATCCGTGCTGACCCTCACCGCGCAACTGCTCTCACAGTCGGCACCGCATCGGTTACTGTCCGCTCCATGCGTCTTCTTGCTCGGGTCGGCAGCTTGCGCGCGATCGTCGCGGTGACCGTCGGGTTCATCGCTCTCAACATGATTCTGGTGGTGCTCGGCAACGTCACGGACTACGGCACGAACGAGGCGTTCGTGCAGCACGTCCTGGCGATGGACACCACGTTCGGCGAGGGGCTGAAGTGGCGGGCCATCACGAGCCCGGCCGTCGTCACGATCGTCTACGTCGCGATCATCCTGTGGGAGGCGATCTCCGCGGTCCTGCTGACCGCCGGCACCATCGCCTACCTCCGCGACAAGGAGGACAGCGCACGCAAGTTCGCGTCCGCCGGCCTGCTGATGATCGTGGCGCTGTTCCTCGGCGGGTTCATCACCATCGGCGGCGAGTGGTTCGCGATGTGGCAGTCGAAGGACTGGAACGGCATCAGCGCGGCGCTGCGCATGGTGACCATCGCGGGCTTCGCGCTGATCCTCGTGCACCTCAACCCGCGTCGGGCCACGCAGTAGTCGGCTCCACGCAGAACACCGGCCCGACACCCGCGTCGGCACCGAGTTCATCCCACCAGTCGCGCTGCTCGGCGTCCTCGATGGAGTCGACCACCACCATCCCACCGGCCTCGTGCACGAACCCGACGAGGTCGCTGAGCACGTGCGACACCAGTTCGTCCGGCTTCTGGCGACGCCCCTTCACCCGCACGGCCGCCACCCCGAGCGAGCGCACGAGCTCGATCTCGGCGGTGGAGCCCTGGAAGTCGCGCGCCCCGATGTGGATGCCCATGTCCGCCAACAGATCCAGGTTGTCGGCGGCCTCGCTGTCCTCGGACGCGAGCACGTGCACGGGGAAGCCCAGCAACAACCGCCCGGCCTGCAACCCGGTGTCGGCCAGCACGCGCCGCACGTCCCGAACCAGGTCCGGGTTGTTCACCAGGCTCTCGGTCAGGCAGACCGCGAGCGTCTCGTCGTACCGGCAGGCGGTCTCGGCGGCCGTCCGCAACATCCACTCGCCGAGCGGCAGCATCAGCCCGGTGTGCTCGGCCATCGTCACGCACTTCTCGTGCTGGATCAGCCCGGCGTCCCGATGCCGCCAGTTCAGCTCGGCCTCGACGCACACCCGCGCCGACCCGTCGAGCTTCATGACGGGGTTGAACACGACCTCGATCTCGCCGTTCTCCCAAGCCCCTGGCATCACGGCGGCAAGCGCGAGGTCCTCCTGCTCCCGCTTGTCCTGCGTCGCGTCGTGCAGCCCCCACTGCCGCCGCCCACTGCGCTTGGCCCGCCGCAACGTCATGTCCGAGGCGCGCAGCACCTCGGCGGGATGATCTCCAGGATGCAGCCGGGGCAACACCCCGATCGACGCTGACACCGCAACCCCGTGCTCACCGAAGTAGACGGGCTCGGCGAGCTCGTGCTCGATCATCCGGATCGTCGTGTCGACGTCCGGCGTGTCGACCCCGTTCTCCACCAGCGCGGCGAACTCGTCACCCTCGAGGCGAGCGACCATCGCCTTCTCGGCGGAGAACACGGAGCTGAGCCGCTCAGCGACGAGCTTCAAAACCTTGTCACCGACCTCGCGCCCGAGCCCGTCCGTGATCACCGCGAAGGCGTCGAGATCGAGGTGGTACAGCGTCACCCCGTGCTCGATGTCGCTGTGCAGCAACGACTCCAGCCGGGTGGTGAGGTACTGCCGGTTCGGCAGCCCGGTCAGCGCGTCGTGCAACGACTGGTACTGCAACCGCCCACCGAGCAACGTCAGCTGGCTGTCGTCGTCGATCATCACCACGTAGTGCCGGGGGTTGTCCTCGGCGTCCTTCTGCAGGGTCGCCGCGAGCAACACCCGGAAGTGCTCACCATCGCGATCGATGAGCCGCGGCCGTTCCTCCACCCGCCGCATCCGCCCGTACCGCAGGCCGGCCAACGCGTCGTTGATGAGCGGTAAGTCGGCGGGAGCGATCAAGTCGGTGAGCGTCATCCCAGCAACGTCTTCACGCCGGAGGATGGTGCACAACGCCTCGTTGGCCCGCATCAGCTCCCCGTCGAGACCGACAATCGCAATGCCGGTGGACGAGTGCGCGAAAATGTCCTCGAACCGCTCCTCGCTGGCCTGCAAATCGAGCTGCACAGCCCGATTCGCCCGCAACAAGGCCTGACTGACACTTTCCTGCTGCTCCAGCACGAAGGCCTGAATGGCCGCCGTGTAAGCAGCAGACACGGCACCGATCACCAACGCGGCCTGCTGGGCGTCCGCCCCCTCCTGCACGATGAACCGCGCAAGGATCTCGACCGACTCCAGCAAGCTCTCAGCGCCGACGCAGTGCATCTCGACCAGCCGAGTACCGACCCACGAGGCCACGCCAGGTTCGTCGGCGAGCGCCTCAGCCACCACGTTGAGCAGCTCACGCAACTCTTCGGTCAGCTTCGCCGCGGAAAGCGGTATGTACGCGGTGCGACTGATCTTCATCGCCCAGTCGCGCGCCAGCTCGTCACGTCCCAGCGGACGTGACGGTCTCGCGTCGTCCTGGCTCGGCAACCGTTCCACCTGACCTGCTCGGCGAGCAACGGTGCGGAAGCCTACCGCCAGCAACCCACACCGTCGCAACGCACGAAGACGTTCCCTCCAACGGGGTAATAGCAATCTCTGAGCGTTACAACAATTACTAGCTCGATCGGACCAATTTTCTCACGAACCGCCAGAACCCTCGACCCCAGATCGACTGACGGGCGGCCAACGGAGCCTTGGTAACGGAGAACGGCCGACCGAGCACCAACGACGGCCCGCGCCCATGGGCAAGCACCTGATCGCACGCGATGCCGAAGGCGAGCCGTCCTTACCAAACGGACTGGGTGGGGCGCGCCCCTCTAAGCAACGCGCCTGCGCCCAAAGCAACAGGCGTGCCATCTACCCGCGCACGGCGTGGACCCCGGCTTTGGATCAGATTGGCGGGGTCTGGGGCGGAGCCCCAGGTCTGGGACTTAGCCCCACGAATCAGCCCGACCCGACGATGTGCCGCAACTGGGCCAGCAGATCGGACCGAGACGTGGACCCCAACCGCTGCCTCATCCGGGCCATGTGGTGCTCAACAGTCTTGGCGGAGATGAACAACCGATCCCCCACCTGCCGATAAGTCATCCCCTCCAACACCAACTGAGCCACCTCCCGCTCCCGATCGCTCAACTTCCCGGCATCCTCGACCACGGCCACGACATCAGCCTCAGCAGCACGCCGAGCGGAAACCGGCCTCCCCTGCAACAACCGGGCGCAGTCCAGCAGCCGAACCATCGCCTGCCGATCAGAAGTCCGAATCGCAGCCTGCCCAGCCAGCCGGGAAGCGTCCCACCACAACCCGACCGCGTGCAGGCTCCGAGCCACTTCCTCGACCCGATCCGCGTCGACATCTCCAGCGACAACGTCCAGCCAGCACTCAGCCGCGGCGGACAAGATCGCGCAGTACCGGCTCCGCTCCCGATGGACCGCCAGCGCAGCGGCATGCTCCTCAGCAGCCGCGGAGTTCTCATCGATGATCGCCGCGTGCAGCAAACTCCAGTGCAGCTGCGTGGCCCACATCGGTGGATTCCCCAACGACCGCAACAACGCAGCGGCCTGAGCCAAGTGCGGCGCCAACCGCTCCTTGTCCCTCAACCGAGCCGCCGCAGCGGCGAACTCCCCCAACGGCAACAGGCTGAACAGGTCCACAGGATGCCGGAGAACGGCCTCGCAGGCCTGCTCCCAGGTCCGCCGCAACGTCGCGAGATCGGAGTTCCGCCGGGCCACCCCGACTTCAAGGGCCACCGCGAAAATCCAGTCACGAGGCTCAAAAGCCCCTCGAACGGACATCAGCGTCTCGCGAGCCACGGCCAGGTTCCCGCGCAACATCTGCAGCCACGCCTGCAACAGCCGGTGCCGGACGGACATCAGCACCCCACCGGTACCGGTCTCCACGGCCCGGTCCAGCACCGACTCGGCAACGTTCGGCTCACCGCAGTGCACGGCGACCAGGGCAGCCAGAGCAGCCGGGCTGTCCGGCAACAACACCGCTCCACCAGCTGGTTCGAGCATCGACGAAGCGCGTACCAAAGTGGACAGTGCCGCGGTCTCGCCGCCGGCCACCGACTGCCGAACCCCCTGCAGCATCAACGAAGCCGCGCCACCCAGCATCGTCGGAGGCTGCGGAGGCGTCTCTTCGAACAGATGCCCGGTACCGATCAGCCCGATCCCGGCGAACGCAGCCGCATACGGAGTTGCCGCCCACCGGAACAACTCGGTGCTGCGCGCCAACTGCCCGCGGTGGGCCAGCGCGACGGCCGCCACCTCGGCGGCGGTTCGCCGGTGCGGCGAGTCGGCGACGCTGATGACCTGGTCGGCGAGACGCAGAGCGCCGTCCAGGTCCCCGGCCATGGCCGAAGCGGTGGCCCAGGAGGCAGCGGTTTCAGCAGAGGGCGTACCTCCGCCGGTCGAGGCCTTGAACAACCGGGCGGCAAGTGCGGGATCGGCGGCCAGAGCCTCACGAGCAGCCGCGACGAACACGGGCCCGCCGATCCCGGTGTCGAGCAGAGGCCGGACCAGGTCCAGCACCGGCCCACCGCGGTCGAGCTGCAACTGCGCCAGCTTCTGCCGCACCGCGATCCGGCGTTCGGCACGGGTCAGCGCACCGACAGCCCGCAGCGCCAGCGGCAGCAGGGTGCCGTCCTCGGCGAGCATGCCCGTCGCCCGAGCGGCCTCGATGATGTCGCTGACCTCGTCGAAGTCCTTGTCCAGCAACGCGGACAGCAGGTCCAGCCGCTGAGCGGCACCGGCCTCGGCGGCCAGCAGGAACTTCTGCAGGTCCGCGTCCAGCCAGTCGAGATCCGCGCGGAACGCGCCGAGCGCGTCAGCGGAAACCTCGGACACAGCCCCAAGGCGTTCGACGAACAGCGGCACGCCACCGGTCTGCGCGAACACGAAGTCGGCGACGGGCTTGGCGGCGCCGAGCAGTTCGCGGACACCTTCACGGGACAGCGGTGCCAGCGGCACCACGACGGCGCCACGGCTCAGTTCGGCCAGCGCCGCACGGCGCGGCCAGGGCCGGTGGGCAAGTACCAGAAGAGGTTCCGCGGCAAGCGAGCGCAGGGAGGCGTCGTCCAGCAGGTGCGCGTCGTCCACGATGCGCACAGCAGAGTTGGTGATCTCCGAAAGCAGCGCTGTCTTGCCGTAACCACCAGGCGCCGCAACGACAACGCGCAGGCGTGTACCCGCGGCGGCTTCGTTGATCCGGTCGAGGACACCCCGCACCGGGGCGTCCAGCACCAACCTGGCTCGCGTGGTCACGCTCAACGGCCGTCCTCATCATCGTCTCGGGATCGGGAGCTCGAGCTGGAACCGGCGCGGCGTCCGACGGGCTTCAGCACGCGCGCGACGCGCTTCACCCGCCTCGGCGGCAGTTCCAGCGGGGACACGTCCACCGGCGGGCGGGGCGGTGGCGCGGTGAACTCGTCGTCGAGGCTCGGTACCTCGCCGACGGGGAAGCGCATGGCGGCTTCGCGGGTGTGCACGAGGACCGACGTGTCGAGCGGTTCCGGCTCGACCTCGGGGCCCATCAGGACCAGCCGTGCGGCGACCGCGAGGCCCTTGGCGACCGAGTGCTCGGGGCGGGCCTCGGCCAGCACTCGGCAGTCGACCGCGGACGACAGCGCGTCGCCGATCACGGGCATCCGGCAGGCGCCGCCGACGAGCAGCACCGCGTCGGGCTGCACGGTTCCCACGGCACGAACGAAGGTGCTGACCAGGTGGTCGACGGACGGCCGGATCTCGTCCACGAACTCGTCGCGCGCGATCTCCACGCCGCTGACGACGACCGACGGTGCGGAAGGGCCGAACGCCCGCTTCGCCGCCTCGCACTCGGCGGACGACACGCGGCCGTCCTTGCCGAGCCGGCCGCGCACCAGCCCGTGGAGCAGGTCGTCGAAGTCGGCGCCGGTGTGGTGGTCGACGCCGTCGACGTGGTTGACCAGTTCGAACGTCCGGTTCTGCGCACGCCGGACCAGTGATGCGGAGAAAGCGTGGCTGCCCAGCGAAAAGACCGCCAGCGACGCGTCGAGCACCACGCGGGAACGCACGGCGTGGTTCTCGGCGGCGGCCAGCGGCTCCGGCACGAGCGTCGCGTCGGGCAACCCGACCGCCCGCAGTGCCGCGAAGAGCTGTCCGCGGCGGTAGGGACCCCACCCGGCCGGGTGACTCACCGCCAGGTGACGGGGCTGTTCACCCTCCCGGGCGACCACCTCGCCGACGACCCACATGATCAGCAACGCGGTGAGCTCCTCGGCCGGGCACAGCTCCGGGCCCAGCGCGAACGGCACCGCGTCACCGACCCGGCGGGCGAAGCCGACGGCGGTCCACCCGGCCACGCCGCGCTCGCCGACCGAGAACGTCCCAGCCTCCGTGAGCTGCAGCGACGACGGCACCACCAGGGCGATCTCGGCATCGCGGGCACCGTCGAGGCGGCACACGGCAGCCGTCGTCCGGGTGGTCCCGACATCCACTCCGAGTACGTACGCCAAGTCTCTTCCTCACCTGTTCGCAGCAGCGACCAGTACCTACACGGGTGAACAAGAGACGCTCAAGCGAGGCCCCTAATCCCCTAGGGGGTCAACGACCGTCACCCCATCGGGGAACGGGGATTCACTGGGAGTGATCCCCGATGCCGGTCAGGGGCCCGCTCTCATAACTTTCAGCCACACACCCCGACCGAATTCGTGCCTTCATTCAGGAGTTCCTTCAGATGATCCAGCCCAGCACGCTCCACGACTTCGTGCTCAACCTGCTCAGCGACCCGTCGCTCAAGGACGCCTTCGCGGCCGACGCTCAGGGCACCCTGGAGCAGGCTGGTCTGGCCGACATCACCGCCGTCGACGTGCAGGAAGTCATCCCGCTGGTCCTCGACCTGCTGCCCGCCACCCCCGCTGGCCTGCCCGCCATCGACGGTGTCGACCTGACCCTGCCCGCCGGTGACGTCCTCGCGGACGGCCCGCTCGGCGCCATCAGCCAGCTGCAGGCGGTCGCGTCTCAGCTGACCTCGTCGGGCGTGAACCTCACCGACCTGCAGACCTCCTCCGCCGGCATGCTCGCGGTGGGCGAGGACGGCCTGCAGCTCGCGGCGGCGAACCAGAGCCTGGGCGAGTACGCCCGTGCCGGCCTGGGCATCGACGGTGACTTCTCCGCCGTGACCGACGTGACGTCGGTCCTCGACCAGACCGCGTCCCCGGTCACCGGCACCGTCCTCGACGTGGCCGACACCGCCACCGCCACGGTCGACGCGCCGCTCGACGGCGTCACCTCGACCGCCGGCCTGGACGGCGTCCTCGGCCAGCTCGGCGGCGTGACGGGCCTCGGCCACGACGCGCTCGGCGTGCTCGGCGGCGGCGACCTCAGCCTGGGCGTGCTGAACACCAGCGGCCTGGACGACCTGGCCAACGGCGACGTCGGCGCGCACTCCGTGGACACGATCGGCCAGGTCACGAGCACCGCGACCGGCCTCGTCGGCACGGCGACCGGTGTCGCGAGCACCGCGACCGGCGTTGCCGGTGACCACGGCGTCGGCAACGTGCTCGGCACCGTCACCGACGTGACCCACAACGTCCCGGTCGTCGGCGACCTGGACCTGGGCCTGCTCGGCTGAGCCACCCTCCCAACGCGGACCGGCCCTGTCTCTCGCAGACAGGGCCGGTTCGTCGTCTCGGTCAAGCCTCAGGCTGACAAAAAGCTCAAACCGATTCACGTTCCACGCGGTGAGCAACGTCACCGCCCTTCCGAACAGCCTCGTCTTCTCGAACTAAACCGGTATCGGATTCAAGGCTTTCACCCAAGGGGGTGAACACGGCACTATGAGTCAGGTGATGGCACCGCCCTGGCTCGACGTGCTCGACGAGACGATCGGGGCCTGCGTCACGCACCGGAGGCCCGATCTGGAGGCCCGGCTGCGGGAGAAGCGGGCACAGCAACTGGACCCCAAGTTGCGCGTTCTCGTCGTCGGCGAGTCCAAACAAGGCAAGAGCCAGCTCGTCAACGCGTTGCTCAACGCACCCGTGTGCGCGGTGGGCGACGACATCACGACGACTGTGCCCACCTTCGTCCAGCACGCGGACACCCCGTCCGCGGCTCTGGTCCGCAACGCCTCGGCGGGCGGATCGATCTTCCACACCCCGACCGAGCGCATCGCCGTGCCGATCGACCAGGTGACGAAACAGGCCGCCGCGCAGCACGTCGTGCGGGCCGAGATCGGCATTCCGCGCGCGCTGCTCGACAGCGGCCTGGTCCTGATCGACACCCCCGGTGTCGGCGACACCCGCTCCGCGCACACCGCCAGCACGTTCGCGACGCTGATGCAGGCCGACGCCGTGCTGCTGGTCTCCGACGCCACGGGTGAGCTGACCTCGGCGGAGATGACGCTGCTCAAGAAGATCATGGAGGCCTGCCCGAACGTCACGGTGGTGGTCACCAAGATCGACCTCGTGCCGAGCTGGCGGCACGTCGTGGAGCGCAACCGGGCACTGCTCGCCCGCGCCGGCATCCGCGCGAAGCTCATCCCCGTCTCGTCCGCGCTGCGCCTGCGCGCCGCGAAGACCGGCGACCAGCGCCTCAACAGCGAGTCCGGGTTCCCGGAACTGGTGACGTGCGTGCAGAGCGACATCGTGGCGAGCGCCGACCTGCTGGCCCGGCGCGCCGTCGCCGTCGTGGCGTCGTCGGCGATCACCCAGCTGGTCACGCCGTTGCGCGAGGAGCTCACGGCTCACGACTCGTCCCGCACGGTCGCCACGATCTCGACGCTGCAGGAGGCCCAGCGGCGCGTCGACGAGCTGCGCCGCCGGTCCGCGCGCTGGCAGAACGTGCTCAACGACGAGATGGCCGACCTGATCTCCGACGTCGAGTACGACCTGCGCGACAGGACCCGCAAGATCCTGCGCGAGGTCGACAAGACCTACGACGAGGCCGACCCCGCGATCGGCTGGGACAAGTTCGAGCAGTGGCTGGAGGACAACCTCAACGAGGCCGCCACCACGAACTTCGCCTGGTTGATGGAACGCGCGGAGTGGGTGGCCGCGAAGGTCGCCAGGAACTTCCCGGTCTACCGCGAGGACCTGATCCCGGGCTCGGTGCTGCCGGACGACCTGCTCGAACCGGCGAGCAAGCTGGAGAAGCCGAAGATCGAGCCGTTCTCGATGCCGCAGAAGCTCTTCACCGGTCTGCGCGGCTCCTACGGCGGCGTGCTGATGTTCGGCCTGGTCACCTCGCTCGCGGGGATGCCGCTGATCAACGTGATCTCGCTCGGCGCCGGCGCGCTGTTCGGCGGTAAGTCCATTTTGGACGAGAGCGACCAGCGGCTCAAGCGCCGTCAGGCAGCCGCGAAGGCCGCCGCGCAACGTCACGTGGACGACTTCTTCATGAAGTTCTCCAAGGACGTCCGCGACTCCGGGCGGCACATCCAGCGCTCGCTGCGCAACCACTTCAGCACGCTCGCCGAAGAGCTGCAGGAGACGTTGCTGGAGTCGGCCCGCAGCGCCAAGCGCGCGGTGCAGGACGACCAGACCGAACGCGAGCGCAGGATGCGGGAAGGCCGCAAGGAGCTGGACAAGCTCGTCACGCTCTACAAGCGGGTACAGGCACTCGGGGGTCCTGCGATGGAGCTCACCGCGTGACACTGGACCGCGTCGTCTGGTCGATGCTGCAAGAAGCGCTGGGTGTCTACCGGGACAGCCCCCGCGCCACGGCCTGGCTGCGCTCGCACGTCGAGCGCTACACCGAACCCGTGCGGATCGCGGTGGCCGGCAGGTCGCGGATCGGCAAGTCCACTGTGGTCAACGCGCTGGTCGGCGACGAGTTCACGCCGCAGAGCTCGTTCGTCTGGTACCGCGGCGGCACCGAGCAGCGGGCGCACGTGTTCCACGGCCCCGGCCGGCCGCACGAGGTCTCGATCGGCAGGCGGGGCAGCCGCAACCACGTCGAGACGGGCCAGTTCGACCGTTCCGACCGGATCGTCGTCGACTGGCCCGCGCGGACGCTGCGCGACGTCGTGCTGATCGACACCCCGTCCGAGGCCACGCCGGAACAGGTGCTCGGTGACGCGGACGCGTTGCTGTACCTGATGCGGCACGTGCAGGACGAGGACCTGAAGTTCCTGCAGTCCGCCAACGACCACCCGATCGCCAGGACCGCCGCGGTGCACACCGTCGCGGTACTCGCCCGTGCCGACGAGATCGGGGCCGGGCGGATCGACGCGCTGTCGTCGGCCAAGCAGATCGCCCGCCGCTACCGTCGTGACCCGGCCGTGCAACCGTTGTGCCAGAACGTGGTCTCGGTCGCCGGGCTGCTGGCGGTGGCCGCGAAGACGTTGCGGGAGGACGAGTTCGCCGCCCTGCGGGTGCTGTCGTCCCTGGGGCGCGAGGAGCTGGAGGACCACCTGCTGTCGGCGGACCGGTTCGCCGGCGAGCAGTTCCCGGTGACGATGGAACCCGCTGTGCGGCAGGCGTTGCTGGAGCGGTTCGGGATCTTCGGCGTCCGGCTGATCACCGCGTTGATCAGGCAGGGCTTCGACTCGCAGGTGAAGCTGACCGGCCAGCTGGTGCAGCGCAGCGGGCTCGGCGAGCTGCGCGACTCGATCGCCGTCCACTTCGTCGAACGCCGCGAGATCCTCAAGGCGCGCTCGGCGCTGCTGGCGCTCGACGTGCTGTTCCGGATGGAGCCGCGGCAGAACGCGCGCAAGCTGATGGCCGACCTGGAACGGGTCGTCGCCTCCGCGCACGACTTCCGCGAGCTGCGGCTCGTGGCCGCGCTGCAGTCCGGCCGCACGAAGCTGCCCGCCGAACTGCAGACCGAGGCGCTGCGGCTCGTCGGCGCCGAGGGCGTGGCTCCGCCCGCACGGCTGGGTTTCGAGTACGAGGCCGACGCCCGTGAGCTGCGCGAGGCGTTGCTCGACGCGCTGGTCCGGTGGCAGGCGCAGGCCGCGGACGTCCACGCGACCCACGCCCATCGCAAGGCCGCCCAGATCGTGGTCCGCACGTGTGAGGGGCTACTCCAGCAGTTCAGCTGAGGCACGATGGTCCTCATGGAACTCGTGCGTTGGGAGAACGAGCACTTCGGCTACATGCTGCGGTGGGCGTCCGACCCGCGGATGACGGCGTACGTGGGCAACGGCATGCCCTGGACCCCTGACTACGTGACCGAACGGCACGAGCAGGCGTTGCGGCACTGGGAGGTGCACGGCTTCGGCCTGCACGCCGTCGTCGAGGACGGCGTGGTCATCGGGCTCGCGCAGATGCTCGACGGGGACCTCGGCGAGATCGAGATCGGCTACTGGATCGACCCCGCCCGGTGGGGACGCGGGGTCGCCTCCCGGGTCGCGGTGGAGCTGCGGGACCGGGCGCTCGCCATCGCGGACCGGGTCGTGGCCGGGACCGACGCCAGGAACGCCGCCTCCGGACGGGTGCTGGAGAAGGCCGGGCTGAAGTACTTCACCAGCAGGAACACGGGCGGAAGACTTCAGCACTGCTATGCGTTGGACCGGGGTATGAGCGACAAGGGCGTCCTGCGGTACAGCGCTTTCACAACCGATCCGGCCGGTGGGAACCCGGCGGGTGTGGTGCTCGACGCGTCCGATCTGAGCGACGACGAGATGCTCGGGATCGCGGCGAAGGTGGGGTACTCGGAGACCGCGTTCGTGGTGCCGCGGACCGAGCGCGAGTTCGACGTCCGGTACTTCAGCCCCAAGGCCGAGGTGCCGTTCTGCGGGCACGCCACGATCGCGACGTCCGTCGCGCTGGCCGAGCGGATCGGGGACGGGCCGCTGACGTTCCACACGCCGGCCGGCGAGATCACCATCGAGACCTCGGGCGGCAACGCCTCGCTGACCAGCGTGCCGACCAGCACGTCCCCCGCGGATCCGGCGCTGGTCGCGGACGCGCTGGAGGCGTTGGGCTACAAGGAGATCGGTGACGGCCCGGTGCACGTCGGCTTCGGCGGCGCACGCCATCTGCTCATCCCGCTGAAGGACCGCGAGCAGCTGCGCGAGCTCGACTACGACTTCGACGCGTTGCGCGACCTGATGCTGGCGCACGACCTGACGACGGTGCACCTGTTCTGGCGGGAGTCCGCGGACCTCGTGCACGCCCGCGACCCGTTCCCCGTCGGAGGTGTCGTCGAGGACGCGGCCACCGGCGCTGCCGCCGCCGCGTTCGGCGGCTACCTGCGCGACCTCGAAGGGCCGCAGCGGTTCGTCATCAGCCAGGGCGAGGACATGGGCAGGCCGTCACGGCTGGAGGTCGATGCCACCCGCGATGACCGCCGGGTGACCGTGACGGGCGCGGCCGTTCCCATTCCCTGACGCATAGGTCCGACGCTGCTGTCACGGAGCGCAGGGTGCGTGGCAGCAGCGTCGGACCGAGGGGTGCGCACCCTCCCGCGCCGGACCCCGAGGCGCTGCCGCAAGCGCCGGGCCGGAAGATCGATCGAGTGCCACTATGCCCCGATCGAAGGGTGGCGGCGCATTCAGAAGGGGGATACAAGGTCTTTATGCCCGAGCTGGAGCTCAGACACCTCCGCGCGGTACGAACCATCGCCGAGGAAGGCAGTGTCACCAGGGCCGCGACGCGGCTCGGACTCACCCAACCCGCCCTGTCCGCCCAGCTGCGCACCGTCGAGAGACTCGTCGGCGGCCAGCTGTTCGACCGAACGCGCAACGGGTGCGTCCCCACGGACCTGGGCCGCCGCGTGCTGGGCACCGCACGGCTGGTGCTCGACGAGATGGCGCAGCTGATGGCCAACACCCGCGAGACTGACCGGCGAGGGCCGCTCTTCCTCGGCTGCATCCCGATCCTGTACTTCGCCCGGCTCGTGGAGGGCCTGCGAGGGCTCAACGCGGACGTGCGCGCCGAGGTCCGGCCGTCGTCCGCGGAGATCGTGGAGATGCTGGAGGCCGGGCAGGTCCACGTGGCGCTGTTCGAGTTCTTCGACGGCATGCACGCGCGCGACCTGGCCGGCATCGAGCTGCGGAAGCTGGTGACGGAGCCGGCGTTCGTGGCGTTGCCGGAGACGGACCCGCTGGCGTCGCAGGAGGAGGTCGACCTGGCGCAGCTCGCGGACCGCGACTGGGTCACCCCGCCCAAGCAGCACATCGGCAGCCGGACGCAGATGTTCCAGGCCTGCGCGGACGCCGGGTTCGTGCCCCGGCTCACCCACCACACCGGCGAGGCGAGCATGGCCCGCGGCCTGGTGGCCGGTGGGTGCGTGTCCTTTGCCGCCGCGCCCTCGCGGACCGGGGAGGGGATCGTGATCCGGCGGTTGCGGGGGATGCCGTTGATGACCGACATCTTCGTGGCCACCCGGCGGGACTCTCCGGTGGCCGGGCGGGCTCACGAGGTGTTCGCGTGTGCGGCTGAGGCTTACCGGTCGGTGCTGGACCGGAATCCGGAGTACCGGAAGTGGTGGGACGCGCACCCGGAGGCGCACCCGGAGTTCACGTGACGAACTCCGGGCTGCGATCGCTGACGCCGGTTCCAGCGCGGTTGCTCAGACGGTGACCTTGATCGGCGTGGAGGGGCGGCCGAGCAGCTTCTCCAGGTCCGGGCGGACCTCGGCGAAGACGCCGTTGCGGATCGCCACGAAGAAGTCGACCAGGAAGGCCGGGACGCCGGAGGCGATCAGGTCCTCGTCGCTCACGTCGCGGTACCGGTCGCCGGCCAGTTCGGGGAACGACCAGCTGGTCGAGCCGGTGAGCTCGTAGGTCTGGTTCTCGTGGCCGGTGGTGGTGAGGGCCGCGGCGGCGGCTTCGGCGAAGTCCTCACGGGCCGCGCTCGCCACCCGCCCGTCCTTCGTGGAGATCGCGACGGTGTCCGCGGACAGGGCACCCAGGTAGTTCTCGTGGTACATGCCGTTGCGCAGGAACGTGAACGGGACGCCGGTGGCGCGGATGATGCTCTCGGTGGCTTTGTGGACCGCTGCGGCGCCTACCGGTGAGGTGTCGGCGTCGGTGATGCTGGTGTAGAAGATGTGGCCCACGCCGTGCTCCACGGCCTTGGCGATGGCGTTCTCGTGCTGCTTGATGCGCACGTCGGTGTCGTGGTCGTCGGCCGACACGATCAGGAGCTTGTCGACGCCCCGGAAGTCGAGGGTCTCGGGCTTGGCGAAGTCGCCCTGCCTGACCTCGACGCCTTCCAGGGTGAACTTCTCCGGGGAGCGCACGGAGACGATGACCTGCTCGTTCGTGCGGTCGAGGACGTGGCGGACCACTGCGCCGCCCAGCTGGCCGGTTGCTCCGGTGATGAGGATCGTCATGCGTCCAGGTTGCGGTTAGCGCTAACCTTTGGAAAGTACCCACTTTGAAGTTGGGTACTTACGTGGAGGTGAGCATGCAGGTCACGATGTGTCCCGAGCGGGCGATCATGGAGCACGTCACAAGCAAGTGGGGCGTGCTGGTCCTGCAGGCCCTGTTCGACGGGGCCTCCTGGCGGTTCAGCGATCTGCGGCGTGAGCTGGAGGTCGTCAGCGAGAAGATGCTCACGCAGACCCTGCGGACGCTGGAGCGGGACGGGTTCGTGCACCGGGAGGTGCATCCGGTCATCCCGCCGCACGTCGAGTACACGTTGACGCCGCTCGGCAAGGGGGCGGCCAGTCACCTCGTGGCGCTCGCCTCGTGGATCGCCGCGAACCAGCCGGAGGTCACCCAGGCGCAGGAACACTATGACGGCTCCTGAGGTTCACCAGAGCGGCGGCGAGCAGACATCGGGCTAGTCACCCGATTGCGCAGTGAACGTTCTCACTTGAACCCCGAAAAGCAGGGGTAGACATCGGATGGGTCACGATCAGGGGGCGCCATCTGGCCCCTCGGACTGGCACAATGGACCAATGGCCCAACCGTTCACCGACGAAAGCCATCCGGCTGAGCCCTATCCGGGCACTCGTCCAGACCACTGTTTCGTCCACGTCGACGAAACGGGCTGGCCAGTGCGACCGGACCTCACCATGGAGTCGGGGTGGCGTGTTGAGCCGGAGAACATCGATCTAGACCAATGGCTGGCGAACCACGGTGAGCCTCCGTTGGCGGGCCGAATGCCCGTGCTCGGCTACGGGTCGAACGCCAATCCCAGCAAGCTCACCTGGCTCCGCGAGGAGCTCGGTCTCGAAGGCCCCGCGGTCGTGCTGCGTGCACGGTGCGAGGGCCTTACTGCTGTCTGGGCCGCCGGATTGCGCATGCGCGACGGGCAGCGGCCGGCGACGCTCGCGGGGGCGCCCGGCGTCACCGAGGAGCACTCGATCTGGTTCGCCACGCCCGAGCAGTTGCGTGTGCTGGACCGGTGCGAGGGACGCGGGCTGCGCTATCGGCTTGTACGCGTGCACACGGGCCGTGTGGTGCTCTACAACGGCGGCGTCATCGACAGCGTTCTGGCGTACACGGCAGGCTCCAAGAAGCGGATGCCCGTGCTCTTCAACGGCCGCATGGTCCGTTGCGCGGACGTCTCGCAACGGGGCGCGCGCGTGCTGGGCGAGAGGCCTGCGATGAACGACGGACTGGACGTCACCGAGGTCCACGGCGAGCCGTCGGCCGACGACTGGCCCGAGCTGCTGTTCGTCTACGGCACCCTCCAGCCGGGCGCAAGCGCTTGGCACCTCATGGAACCGCACGTCGTGGAGTCCGAGGAGACCCACCTCCCCGGCACGTTGTTCGACACCGGCCAGGGCTACCCCGCGCTGCGCCCCGGTGCCGGCCTGGGCGTGCCCGGCTTCGTGCTGCGGCTCAGGTCGCCCGAGGACGCGCTGCCGCTGCTCGACGAGTACGAGGGCGAGGACTACCGCCGCGTGCGCGTCGTGCTGCCCGACGGGCGCATCGCCTGGACGTACATCTGGACCGCCGCGGTGCAGGGCATGGCGGAACTTCCGGACGGATGGGACGTCCACCAGATCCGGTGAATTTCCGGCACGTTGTGTTGGCTGATTGGGAATTGGGCACATCCTTCGGGGTAGGAGGTGCACCCATGACTCGACGGTTGATCGCTTGCGGACTGCTGGTGCTCGCTTCCGTTACGGCATGCGGGACGAGAACGCCGGAAGAGGCCGCGCAAACGCTGCCGACGGCACCGTCGACACCGTCGTCGACGGCTTCTTCGTCCGCTCCCGCGTCGGACAACCCCCAGGCGGTCTCGCCCGACGGGAAGCGCTGCGACTCGGCGGCGTTGAAGGGCGAGATCGTCCCCACTGACGCCGGTGCGGGCAACAGGTACGGCAAGTTCGTGGTGACGAACGGCGGAACGGTGCCGTGCACGTTGAACGGCTACAGCGGTTTCCAGTTGGAGAACGCTTCCGGCGCCGTACCCACCAAACTGGAGCGCAAGGCCGACCCCGGTCCCGCCGCTCTGACGCTCGCGCCTGGCGCGAAGGCCTCCGCGAACCTGCACTGGAGCGTCGTGCCCGCGGGCAGCGAGCCGGTGGAGGGCACGTGCCAGCCGGAGCCGTCGAAGGTCGCGGCGATCCCGCCGAACGAGACGGCACCGCTGTCCATGCCGTGGAACCTCGGCCCCGTCTGCTCGGGTGGCCGGATCGAGATAAGCGCCTTCTACGCTTCGTAGATGCACGTACCTGGATGGCTCGCCGTGCTGCCGCACGGCGAGCGCATCGCCTTCTCGCTGCGCACCGCAGGCGTTCCGGTGGTGGTGAGCGAGAACTTCGAAGCGGTGATCGAGACCGCCGACCGGCCGGTCGTCCTCATTGGACACTTCACCGCCGCGCCCGTCGCGGTCCGTTGTGCACAGACGCACTCCGGGCTCGCCGCGCTGGTGCTGGTGTCGCCGGTGCTCGGCCTGTGGGACGGCGCGTCGAACGAACTGGCCGACCTGATGGACGAGGTCGGCTCCGGGCCGTCGCTGGGCGACCTGCCGACGTTGTGGCTGCACGGCTCGGGCGACGAGATCGTGCCGATCTCGGACACCCGCGAGGGCATCGACCGGATTCGCGGCTCGGCGTTCGAGGAGCACGTCGCGGACGGGCTGCTGACCGACGGCGAGGCCGTCACTCGGGTGCTGGAGTTCACCCGGCGGGTCATCTGACACCATTTCGGGTGTCATGGACGAAGACGACCTCGTGCTGCTGATCACCGTGGTGGTCGAGGCAGCGGACGAGCAACAGGCGCGTGCCGCGTGCGACGCGCTCATCAGCCGTGCGGGCGCTCAGATCGTGGACGCCCGCGACTGTTCCGACGAAGAGCCGGGCTGCTGGGCCGTGGTGATCACACGACCGAGCACGGAGAAGGCCACCCACAACGTCTCCGCCGCGCTGGCGCGGGCCGTTCGCACGTTCGTGCGCGGGCTGGGTGAGGGCTTCTCGACGCCGCGGGTGGCGTGCGAGCCTCCGACGGCGTGGACCGTTTTGGACGAACCCGAGCTGATCAACGGTCTCGTTCCGGGTGCCGAGCGCGTTCTGGTCGAGGTCTGGGCCGGAGATGACCCTTTCGGGGCAGGAACTTTGCGTGACAACTCGCCCTCGAAGCCGTCTTGATTCACCCGGCCGGTAGACATGAACGCTCAACGGGCTGTAGGCGTCGTTGTGAGAGTTGCTACACGCGTGGACAGGCGGCCTGCGGCGGGCTGAACTGATCATTAAATCAAGGCCCGTTCGAGTGGATTCAGGCATCCACCCGGTTAGCCGATCTTCGCTCTCAACTGTGAAAATCTGGGCACAATCTCTACTAAGTGGTCGTCAGACCATCTTGTTCCGGAGGGTTCGGGAGTCGACATGGCCAGCATCGAAGAGGTCCGTGCCGCAATTGCCCAGGCGATCGACAAGGCGGCTCAAAGCCAGTCGGCCCTCCAACAGGCGGCTGAGCTCGCCGAGGACGCGCAGCAGCTGCTGACATCGGTCACGCAGGGCTCCGTGCAGGCGGACGTCGAGACGACGAACGCCCAGTTCGCCCAGGTCGTGTCCGGCGTGAGCGAGCTGCAGAACTACCTCGGCGCCGGCATTTCCGGGGCCGAGGGCATCAACAGCAGGCTTTGATGGCGTCCATCGGCGAGGTTCGTGCCGCGCTCGAGCAGGCGAGCGAGATCCTGCGTGAGTCGTACCGCAACGTGCGATCAGCGCAGGAGGGCCTCGACGAGGCGGTCGCCATCCTCGCCGAGTCGAGTGAGAACCACCACGAGTCGCTGCTTCCAGTGGAGTTCGTGCGCGCGAAGGAAAGATTCCCCGATCAGCTTGAACTGATGGTGGGAACCCTAGAGCGCATCCAACGACTCACCGTGGAGCTGTGATGAGCAGGCGGGACGACCGGCGGCAGAGGATCGAAGTCGCCTTCACGGAGTTCCAGCGGGCTGTTTCGGCCGCGCTGGGCTCCGTGGCGCGCGAACACCGGTTGCTCGCCACCGAGCACGCCAAGGACATGTTCGAGCACACCGTGCGCGGCATGGGCGTCGACAAGGCCTTGCAGGACGCCGCCCTGAAGGACGTGACCCCGTTCCTGACGGTCGACGAGAAGCGCACGAGGAACCCGCGTGTCGCGCCGCTCTCGATGCCCCAGTTCGCCGAGCGGCTCGCCCAGATCAGGCACGACTGGGAGCAGTCGTTCCACGAGTGGACGACCACGGGCCCCGAGCAGCTGACCGAGCTGGTGAACTCGGTCGCCGCCGGCCCCGCGTCGTTGCCGCACGAGTCGTGGCTCGGCCATCCGGGCACGCACGACGGCAGCGAGGGCGTGCCGGAGCTGTGGCGGATCGGCACCGGCGTGGTGACGTCGGCGCCGACGCCCGTCCCGTTCCCCGTCGCGGTGCCGCTGCTGGACCAGGCACACCTGCACATCTCGTCCACACCGGACACCCGCCAGCTCGCGGACACGCTGGTGGAAAGCCTGTTGCTGCGCGTGCTGTCGCACTTCCAGCCGGGGCTCGTGCACGTGCACGTGTGGGACGTCGGCCAGCTGACCGGGTCGTTGCCCGGCCTCTACCCGCTGACCCGCGCGAACCTGCTGACGGTGCACGATCCGGCGCGGCTGCACGAGCTGCTCGACGAGATGTCCGAGCACATCCGCCAGGTGCACACCAAGGTCCTGGTCGACGGCCATCTGACCGTTCGTGCGGTCAGCGGTGAGGGCCGGCGCACCGAGCCGTGGCGGATCGCCGTGCTGTTCGGCAACCGCAAGGCGCTGAAGGAAGACCAGCAGCAACAGCTGCAACGCGTGGCGCGCAACGGTTTGGCGTGCGGTGTGCAGCTGTTCATCGTGGACGTTCCGATCACGATCAACTCGCCGGTGGAAACGGTGTCGTTGCGCAACGACGGCACCGCGTTCTGCACGATGACCGGCAAAGACGTGACCGTGACGCTGGATCCCGCTCTGCCGCGCACGATGGTGCCGCGCGCTTGTGCCGCCATCGCGGAGAAGCGCGAGGAACGGCGCTCGCGCATGAGCAAGTTCGACGACCTGCTGCCGGACCGGCCGTGGACGGAGAACTCGTCGGCCGGCGTCATCGCACCCGTCGGCTTCGACGACGGCGAACAGGTCTGCGTGCAGCTCGGTGACACCTCGCCGCACGCGTTGATCGGCGGGCCTTCGGGTTCCGGCAAGACGAACTTCCTCTACGCGATGCTCGGTTCGCTGTGTGCGCGCTACTCACCGAACGAGCTGGAGCTCTACCTGCTGGACTTCAAGGAAGGCGTGTCGTTCGCGCAGTTCGCACCGGGCCGCAAGGACCCGTCGTGGCTGCCGCACGCGCGCCTGGTCGGCGTGAACGTCAACACCGACCGCGAGTTCGGTGTGGCGCTGCTGCGGTTCCTGTCCGACGAGATGCGCCGGCGTGCGGACGCGGCCAAGCTGCACGAGGTCACCAAGCTGGAGCACCTGCGCGCCGAGGACCCGACCGGCCGCTGGCCGCGGATCGTCGCCGTGATCGACGAGTTCCAGTACCTGTTCGGCGAACGCGACCAGGTCACCGCCGCCGCGACCCAACTGCTGGAGGACGTGGCGCGCCGCGGCCGTTCGCAGGGCATCCACCTCGTGCTGTCGTCGCAGGACGTCTCGGGCATCGAGGGTTTCTGGGGCAAGTCGGCGATCTTCGAGCAGTTCACCGTCCGGATCGCGCTGCCCAAGGCCCGCCGGGTGCTGGCCGAGCCGCAGAACGACGCCGCCGTGGAGCTGCCCCGCTGGCACGCGGTGATCAACCACGAGTCGGGCGTCAAGCCCGGCAACGAGATCTGCCGCGTCCCGGACTCGACGTCCAAGGGCACCATGGACTCCCTGCAGACCGAGCTGTGGCGCCGCCAGCCGGGCCGGGCGCCGGGCCTGTTCGACGGCAGCAAGATCCCGCTGATCGACGCGACGCAGGACTTCCTCGACCTGCGACCGGGCGAGGCATCGCCTACCGTTCTTCTCGGACAGGTCATCGACGTCGCGGGCAGCGCGGCGCGCGTGCGTTTCGCCCGGACCCCGGGCCGCAACATCGCGGTGATCGGCTCCGTGGTCCAGGACGCGGCCGCGGTGCTCGGCGGAGCGGCCGCGTCACTGGGCAGGCAGCACCACTCGCACGAGGCGAGGTTCTCGCTGGCCTGCCTGGTGGAAGAGGCGATGCCCTCGGCGTTGTACCTGGCCAAGCGCCTGAGCGCGGACGGGCACGACGCCGAGGTGGTCCAGATCGACGGCATCCGCAGGCTGCTGGACGAGACGGCGGCCAGGCTGCAGTCGATCAACACGGGCCAGACCGACGCGCCGCTGTCGCCGCACTACCTGGTGCTGTACGGCGTCGACGCCGCGCAGACGTTGCTGGAGCAGAAGGATCCGGCGACCCGGATGTCCGGTGTGGACAGTCTCCGCACCGTGCTGAAGCACGGCCCCGAGAACCGCACGCACGTGCTGGGCTGGTGGCGCGGCGTGCAGAGGCTGAAGGCGAGCCTCCCGCCCGGCGTCTACGACGACATCGGCGCCTGGGTGGCGTTCGACGTCCAGGGCAAGGAACTGCTGTCGCTCGGACCGGAGCAGGTGATGTCGTGGTCGCCGAGACCACGCCGCGGCCTGTTCTTCGACCGGTTCGAGCACTCGCGACCGCAAGTGATCATCCCGTTCGACACAGGAGAACTGTCATGAACCCGATGATGACGACGATGTTCGAGTCGGTCCCGTCGCAGCGTCAGAGCGAGGAGGTGATCGAGGTGCCGACGATCTCCGCGGTTGAGCGCTACAAGGAGATCATCGCCATCGCCACGGACGCGGCTGCTCGCCAGCGCAAGCTGGACGAGGTGCGGTGCGCCGAACTCGCCGAGCGGCTCGCGTCGACCCAGCACGAGATCGCCGAGGTGCGGGATCGCGAGCGGGTCGTGCGGATGGGCGCCGCCCTGCACTGGGAGGCGGCGGTCGAGCAGCTCTGGAACGAGCGCTGGCTGCAGATGGTCACGTTCCCGCAGCCGGACGAGTCCGTCCCCCCGCGCCCCCAGGGCGAGTACAACCGGGCGATGGACCTCGCGTACCAGGCGCTGGAGGAGTCACTCGCGAAGCGAACCCTGTTGCGCCGCAAGCAGAAGGACTGAGTGCGCCGGTTACGCACCACCGCCGAGGTGCAGGACGCCAGCGACGACCCGATGGTCCGCTGGGCAGCCCAGGCACTGTCGTGGGGCGGTGCGGCCTGGGCACATGGTGACGCAGTGGCCGTGCACGCCCCGTCGCTCACCCGCCGCCGCCGGCTGGTCCTGTCCGGACCGGCCGAGGGCGTGGCGTCCCTGCTCGCGGCACACGGCCGGGGCGTGGAGTTGCGACCGCTGCTGGAACGTCCGCTGGCACTGGAGGTGGCGTCCCTGATGCCGACCCCGTGGCTGGAGGACAAACCCTTCGGCTGGATGGACCGCTCGGGCACGCTGGACCGCCCGGCCGAGGCCGCCTGGCTAGGCACCCCGGACGGCGTGGAACCCCTCCTGCGCGAGGCCAACCCGGGTTCCTGGGCCTGGCCCGGCGAGAAGGGCGTTCGACGCTGGGCGGGCGTGCACGAGGGCGGCGAACTGGTCGCCACGGCGGCCGAGGCCTGGTCGTCCACCGACGTCGGCTTCATGATGGGCGTGGCCGTCCGCCCGTCCCACACGAACCAGGGCCTGGGCCAGCGCGTCTGCCAGTTCGTCGCCTCCTCCCTGCTCACCCTCTACGGCACCTGCGCCCTCTTCGTGGAGAACCACAACGCCCCGGCCATCGCCGTGTACTGCAAGCTCGGCTTCGCATATCGCGACGTCACGACACTTCTTCCTGCGGCCTAGGTCACATTCCGGAACAGTCGTCATCAGCAGACGGTTGAAACGGATAACTGATCCGAATGACAAGACAGGGAGATGCTCAGACCATGTCGAACACCGCACTAGAGGTCCGGCTCGCGTCCCGCCCGAACGGCTGGCCGACGGAGGAGACCTTCGAGATCGCCGAGGTCGAGATCCCCACCCCGGGCGAAGGCCAGATCCTGGTGCGCAACGTGGTCATGAGCGTCGACCCGTACATGCGCGGCCGGATGAACGACGTCAAGTCCTACGTCCCGCCGTTCCAGGTGGGCGCCCCGCTGGACGGCGGCGCGGTGGGCGAGGTAGTGGCAGTAGGCGCGAACGTGGAAGGCTTCGCCGAGGGCGACAACGTCCTGCACGGCCTGGGCTGGCGCGACTACGCCGTGGTCAACGCCAAGCACGCCGTGAAGGTCGACGGCACCATCGCCCCGCTCTCCGCGTACCTCGGCGTCCTGGGCATGCCGGGCCTGACCGCCTACGCGGGCCTGCTGGCCACCGCCGAGTTCAAGCCGGGCGACGCAGTCTTCGTCTCAGGCGCAGCCGGCGCCGTGGGCCAGATCGTGGGCCAGATCGCCCGCCTCAAGGGCGCCAGCAGGGTGATCGGCTCCGCGGGTTCCGCGGACAAGGTCAAGTACCTCACCGAGGAACTCGGCTTCGACGCCGCCTTCAACTACAAGGACGGCCCAGTCGCCAAGCAGCTGGCGGCCGCCGCCCCCGACGGCATCGACGTCTACTTCGACAACGTGGGCGGCGAACACCTCGAAGCGGCCATCGAGACCCTCAACCTCAACGGCCGCATCACGATGTGCGGCGCCATCTCGCAGTACAACGAGTCCGAGAAGCCGTCGGGCCCGAGCAACATGATCCAGATCCTCGCCAAGCGCCTGACCCTGCGCGGCATGCTGGTAGGCGACCACAAGGCCCTGCAGGAGCAGTTCGTGTCCGAGGTGGCAGCCTGGATCGCCTCCGGCGAACTCAAGTACTCCGAGACGGTCATCGAGGGCGGCGCCCGCCAGGCCCCGTCCGCGTTCCTGGGAATGCTGCGCGGCGAGAACACCGGCAAGATGCTCGTCAAGTTCTGACCACGCCCGCACGCGAAGCCGAAGGCGAGCCGTCCTTCCACAAGGCAAGGGCGGTGGGGTCCCGTCACGAGTCGTGCCATAGCACTTGCTGCACCGCTCTTGGTGCGGCTCGTGACGGGACCCCACCGCCAACGCACCCAGCTACGCAACAGGCAGCCGCCCAAAGCAACAGGCGTGCCATCCACCCGCCCACGGCGCCACCCCCCGATCAGATTGCCGGGGGTCTGGGGGCAGAGCCCCCAGGGAACGCACGCAACCGCACTCGCT
>NZ_JAXAVV010000041.1:0-49530 GCF_033949925.1 Lentzea kristufekii | reverse complement strand
AGGCGTGCCATCAACCCGCCCACGGCGCCACCCCCCGATCAGATTGCCGGGGGTCTGGGGGCAGAGCCCCCAGGGGAAAGCACGCAACCGCAAGCTCGCCGCCCGCAAGGCGACCCACCCACCAGGTCGCGCCCGCCGGGTCACCACCCGCCAAGCCACCACCCACCAGGTCACCACCCGCCGGGCCACCACCCACCAGGTCACCACCCGCCGGGCCACCACCCACCAGGCCACCAGGTCACACCCCATCACCCAAAGGTGCCCACCCCCGATTAACACCCCAGCCACCCACTCACCTACACTGGTCGGGTTGCCTCGGCGAGGGCGAGCTTCCCAGCTCAACGTGATCGACGCGGTGGCTTGATGCCGCGCGTGTTGACCTTGTTCCGCGCTGCTCGCCGCCGCTGGCCACCACCCCAAAGCTGAACCGCTGATACTTGTGCACCGCCCCGACGTACAAGGCCAGACTTGTAAGGAGTACCCCACCGTGTCCGAGGTCCGTCTCGCCGCTGAGCAGCGCACTGAATTCGGCAAGGGCGCCGCCCGCCGTACCCGTCGCGCCGGCAAGATCCCCGCGGTGCTCTACGGCCACGGTTCCGACCCGAAGCACCTGGCCCTGCCGGCGCTCGAGTTCGCCCGTGTCGTCCGTGAGCACGGCCAGAACGCTGTCCTCACCCTCGCCCTCGACGGCGCGGCTGAGCTGGCGCTCACCAAGACCGTCACCACGCACCCGATCAAGAACTACATCGAGCACGTCGACCTGCTGCTCGTGCAGCGCGGCGAGAAGGTCACCGTCGAGGTGCCGCTGGTCATCTCCGGCGAGCCCGCTTCGGGCACGCTGCTGACGCAGGACCTCAGCACGATCCAGATCGAGTCCGACGCCATGAACATCCCGGACCAGATCGAGCTGTCGATCGCCGGTGTCACCGCGGGCACGCAGATCCACGCCAGCGACCTGACCCTGCCCGAGGGCGCCGTCCTGATCACGGACGCCGACGCGCTCGTCGTCGCCGTGAACGAGGCGCCGTCCGCGGCGCAGCTCGAGGGTGACGAGGCTGCTCCGGCGGCTGAGGCCACCGAGGAAAGCTGAGCCCCATCACGTCGGGCCGAAACGACGGCGCGTCACCTCCTCACAAGGGGGGCGACGCGCCGTTGCCGTACCTGCGGCCCGCCGACGTCCGGTCGAAGACCTTCCGCCGCAAGCGGCAGGGCTACGACCCGGACCAGGTGAACGAGTTCCTGCAGATCGTCGCCGACGCCCTGGCCGGTCGTCTCCGCCTGAACCCGGACCACGTGCGCACCGTCAGGTTCGCCACGGTCCCCAACGGCTACGACCCGCTCAGCGTCGACGGCGTCCTGCACCTGCTGGAGTTCCAGGTCCGCAACGGCATCGTGCCGCCGACGGGCCTGAACACCGGCGAGGACCTGTACGCGCGCAAGCTCCCGAGATCCAGCACCGGATACGATCGCGCCGAAGTCGACGCCTTCATCATCCGGGCCGCGGCCAACCTGGACGGCCGGGGAGCCATGACCTCCACCGAGGTCCGCAACACCCGGTTCAGCACCACGTCCGGCCTGCTGGGCAAGGGGTACCAGGTGCAGGCCGTGGACACGTTGCTGGACGATCTCGAGCAGGAGTTGCGGTTCCGTGGACGCTGACCTCGCCCTCATCGTCGGGCTGGGCAACCCAGGCCCCAAGTACGAGGGCAACCGTCACAACATCGGCTTCCTGGTCCTCGACGAACTGGCCGCCCGCGTCGGCGGCAAGTTCAAGGCCCACAAGTCCGGCGCCGAGATCGTCGAGGGCCGCCTGTCCGGCCACCGCGTCGTCCTCGCCAAGCCGCGCAGTTTCATGAACCTCTCCGGCGGCCCCGTCGCGAGCGCCGTGAAGTTCTTCAAGCCCACCACCGTCGTTGTGATCCACGACGAGCTGGACCTCCCGTTCGCCGCGCTGCGCATGAAGTTCGGCGGCGGCGACAACGGCCACAACGGACTCCGCTCCATCACGAAGTCCCTGGGCACCAAGGACTACCACCGCCTCCGCTTCGGCGTGGACCGTCCCTCAGGTCGCCAGGACCCGGCCGACTACGTCCTGAAGGACTTCTCGACCGTCGAGCGCAAGCAGCTCGCGCTGGAGATCGACCGGGCCGCCGACGCGGCCGAGGCGCTGGTCACCAAGGGCCTGGAAGCCGCACAAAACGCCTTCCACTAGCGGCACAATGGACGGCATGACGAACCGAAAGGTCCATGCCGCGTAGGCACCCCCGCATGGCGCTGGGCGAGTTCTCCCAGCGCTTCACGTCAGACGTCGTGCGGTTGGAACTGAGCCGCAACTACCTCGGCCCGTTCGCCGTGGAGATCGCTCTCCGGGCATGGACCGAGTTCGTGCACGACCCGTACCGCAGGCTTTGGGATTTCGACTCGAAGGGCTGCGGGATCTCGTGGTGCTGCGCCGACCCGTCCGAGGCCCGTGAGCTCCTAGGCTTCGTCGCCCGCGCACTCCCCCGCAGGAGCGCGAGGGAGCTGCGCAAGCGACTCGACGAGCTCGACGCCCTCTACTAGACCAGAGCAGCCGCTGCGGACCGCCTGAGCTTGCCGGACGGCGTCTTGGGCAACGTCCCCGGTGGCTGGACCACCACCGCGAACGGCCGCAGCCCCACGGCGTCCACAACGCGGGCCGTGACCTGCTTGACCAGATCCCTCTCGGCCTCGGCGTCCCCGGCCAGCTTCGACTCCACCACGACGGCGAACCGTTCGCGCTGCGTCCCGGCGTCGAGCCGCACGGCGACGGCGTTGCCGGGCCGCACCCCGCCCACCGAGCAGGCGGCACGCTCCACATCGGTCGGATAGATGTTCCGGCCGCCCATGATGATGACGTCCTTGCGGCGCCCGCAGACGACCACCTGGCCGTCCTCCACCACGTACCCGAGGTCCCCGGTGGACAGCCACCCTTCGGCGTCCTGTGTCGCCAGTGGACCGTTCACCGTGAGGTAGCCGGGCGTGACGGCCTCGCCGCGGATCTGGAGCTCGCCGACGTCCCGGACGCCCAGCACCTCACCGGAGTCCGAGACCACCCGCAGTTCCAGCCCCGGCAGCGGCGGCCCGAGCAACGGGAACGCCCGCCCGTCCGCGGCGGGCACGGCCTTCTTGTCCGCCTCCACCGCGTCCGCGTCGACGACGTCCACCGACAGTCCGGTGAACAAAGGCGCGAAAGCCACACCCAGAGTGGTCTCCGCCATGCCGTAGGCCGCGAGGATCGACTCGGGCCGCAGTCCGAACCGCGCGCCGGCGTCCACGAACGACTGCACGGCCGCCGGGTCGATCGGCTCGGCACCGTTCAGCGCCAGCCTCAACGAGGACAGGTCGAAGGAATCGGACGACGAGGCGAGCCGACGCGCCACAATCGCGTAGGCGAAGTTCGGCGCGGCCGTGATCGTGCCGCGGTACCGGGTGATCAGGTCTGCCCACAACGTCGGGCGGGACAGGAAGTCGACGGGTGTGACCTTCACCAATTCCAGGCCGAACAGCATCGGGACGGTCAGGAACCCGACCATCCCCATGTCGTGGAACAGCGGCAGCCACGAAACCATGACGTCAGAGGCGGGATCGAGCGCCGCCGCGACGCGCATGCCCTCGGCGTTCGCCATGAGATTGCGGTGCGTGATGCGCACCGCCTTCGGATCGGCGGTCGATCCACTCGTCAACTGCAGCAGTGCCGTGGCATCCTCGGGGGTGGGAACAGGAGCAGCGATCGGTTCCGCGTCGAGTTCGGAGAGCAGTTTGTAAGGCACTCCGTGCTGGTCCAGAACGGCAGCCAGAGCGTCGAAAGGGCTGCCGAGCAGGACCAGGTGCGAATCGATCATGGCAAGCACCCGCAGCGTGTCCTCGGCCCACTCGGCCAGGTCGGTGCGTGGTGTGGGTTGATGCAACATCGTGACGCTGCCTCCACACAGCCATGCGGCCTGCACGGCTGGGGCGATCACGGCTGGTTCGGCGGCGAGCACGGCGATCGCGGTGCCCGGCGCCACGTCGAGCGCACCGGCCATCCGCCGGGCGCGTTCGTGCACCTCGGCCCAGGTCCGGCGGACTGGCTCGGCGGGTTCACCCGTCGTCATGCCCCTGTCCCCGCCGCTGGAGGCCGTCGCCAGCATCACATCCACGAACTGACTCATGTTCGCGATCGTAGTGGCGCCGTTTGGTCCATCAGGGCGAAACGTTATGCCACGCGAAACGCGATACTCCCCAGTACAGGTACGCAGGAGGAGGTCATTGGTGGATCGGGGCGGCCCCGGAGCGCAACATCGTCTACCCGCGCATCCGGCACCTCTGCTCTCCGCGCAGGACGTGGCCCTGGTCGCGTTCCACCGTCCACCGCGAGGTCAGCGCGGGTACGACGCGGCTGAGGTGGACGCGTTCCTCGACCGGGTCGAGGGCACCATGAAGAGCAAGGACATCCTCACGCGTGAAGACGTGCTCAACGTCAAGTTCAGCACCGCGACCCGGGACCCGGGCTACGACGTGAACGAGGTCAACGTCTTCATGGAACTCGTCGCGGACACGCTGAGGTCCACTCCGCAACGCGCTCAGGCCTCCGCGCCGGCCAAGGGCGCGCACGCCACGTCGCAGGCGATGAGACCCGCGGTCCGGTTGTCCCCCGACGACGTGGCCGCTGTGCGCTTCCACAAGCCAAGACCGGGGACCCGCGGCTATCACGAGGGCCAGATAGACGCGTTCCTCGACCGCATCGAGCAGACCCTGCGCGGCAGGGACAACCTGACCGCGCAACAGGTGCAGGACGCCGTGTTCGGCGAGACCGCGCCCGGCACGTTCGGCTACGACGAGGAAGACGTCGACACGTTCCTCGACCTCGTTGTGCTGATGTTCGAGGTCGCTCCGCCGCCGCGCGACGCGGGCCCGCCGACCACGCAGCTCCCGCCGCTCCCGCAGCAACAGCAACGGCCGCAGCAGCGCAGCCCGCAACCGGATCCCCGCCCGCGGCAGGACCAGCGTCCCCAGCAGCCTCGACGCCCCCAGCCCGCCCCGTCGCAGCCCGCCCAGCAGCCCGCGCTGCAGAAGGCCATCGACTCGCCGAAGCTCACCGCGGCGGACATCCGCAACATCGCGTTCCACCGCCCTCCCCGTGGCCGCCGCGGCTACCAGGAGTCCCAGGTGGACGCGTTCCTCGACCGCATCGAGGCGACGCTGCTCGGCCAGGACAACCTGACCGCGAAGGACGTCCGCGACGTCAGGTTCTCCCGCCCGCTGATCGGCAGGCGCGGCTACGACGAGACCGAGGTGGACGGGTTCCTCGGCCAGATCGAGCAGCAGCTCTCCGGACCGGTGCGCAGCAGCATGCCGACGGTCAAGTCGTGGAAGGACCTGCGCCAGCTGCGGATCCCGCAGGCGGCGTCCGGGCAGCGCGGCTACCGCACCGCGCAGGTCGACCGGATGCTGGAGGAGATCGGCGTCGCGCTCGACGGCATGCTCGGCGCGACCGCCGACGAGGTCATGAAGGCGCGCTTCAGCTACGCGCTGCTCTCTGGCCAGGGCTACGACACGTCGTTCATCGACGAGCTGCTGCCCCTGCTCGCCGCCGAACTGCGCCGCCGCGGCAAGTAACCCGGCCCTTGTTCTCGGGCGTCTGCAAGTACCACCAACTCGGAGTTGGTGGTACTTGCAGACGCCGTCAGCCCTCGACGACCTCGGCCGCGGCCATCCACTGAGCCTCCACGTCGGACTCCTCCGCCAGCACGGCACGGAGTTCGGCGTCGAGCTTCAGCAGCCTGGCGGAGTCGGTCGAGGCCTCGGCGAGCGCCGCGTGCAGCTCGGCTTCCTTCTTGTGCAGCACTTCGAGGCGCCGCTCCAGCCGTGACAGCTCCTTGCGGGCGGCACGCTGGTCGGCGGCGTTCGAGGGGGCCTTGCCCGCGGCCGGGGCGGCGGACTCCCTGTCGCGCATCGAGTCGCGGCGCTTCAGGTACTCCTCGATGCCACCGGGCAGCTCGGTCAGCCCGCCGTCGCCGAACAACGCGACGACCTTGTCGCACACGCGCTCGACCAGGTAGCGGTCGTGCGAGATCACGACGAGCGTGCCGGCCCACGAGTCGAGCAGGTCTTCCAGCTGCTGCAACGTGTCGATGTCCAGGTCGTTCGTCGGCTCGTCGAGCAGCAGGACGTTCGGCTCGGCCATCAGCAACCGGCACAGCTGCAGCCGGCGCCGTTCGCCACCGGACAGGTCGGAGACCGGCGTCCACTGCTTCTGCGACGAGAAGCCGAACCGCTCGCCCAGCTGCGACGCCGACATCTCGTACTTGCCGAGCACGACGCGGCGCGCGACCTCCTCGATCGCCTCCAGCACGCGCATCGACCCGTTGAGGTCGAGCAGTTCCTGCGAGAGGTGCGCGATCTTGACCGTCTGGCCCTGGATCCGCTTGCCCGTCTCGGGTTCGCGCTCACCGGCCAGCAGCTTCAGCAGCGTCGTCTTGCCCGACCCGTTGACGCCGACGAGCCCGATCCGCTCGCCCGGCCCGATGCGCCACGTCAGGTCGCGCACCAGCACCCGGTCCGGAATGGACAGTGTGGCGTCCTCGACCTCGATGACCGTGCGGCCCAGGCGCTTCTTCGCGAACGCCAGCAGCTCGACGTTGTCCCGCAACGGAGGCACGTCGGCGATCAGCGCTTCCGCCGCCTCGATCCGGTAGCGGGGCTTCGAGGTGCGGGCGGGAGCGCCGCGGCGCAGCCAGGCGAGCTCCTTGCGCGCCAGGTTCTGCCGCTTCTCCTCCAGCGTGTCCGCGAGCCGCTGCCGTTCGGCACGCGCGTAGATCCAGTCGGCGTAGCCGCCCTCGTACTGCTCGACCTTGCCGTTCACCACTTCCCACGTGCGGTTGCAGACGGTGTCGAGGAACCACCGGTCGTGGGTGACGACGACGAGCGCGCACCTGCGGGCCAGCAGGTGCTCCGCGAGCCACCGCACACCCTCGACGTCGAGGTGGTTGGTCGGCTCGTCCAGCACGAGGAGTTCGAGGTCCTGGATCAACGCCGCCGCGAGCACGACCCGACGCCGCTCACCGCCGGACATCCGCGACACCACGGAGTCGAGGCCCAGCGCCGTGATGCCGAGTCCGTCCAAAATGGACCGGACGCGGGCGTCGGCCGCCCACTCGTGCTCGGCGTCGAACCCGAGCGGGTCGATCACCGCGTTGCGCACGGTCGACCCGTCCGGCAGTTCGGTGCGCTGCGTCACGACGGCCATCCGCAGGTCGCGCGACCGCGACACGCGGCCGTCGTCGGCGGGCTCCACCCCGGCCAGCACCTCGAGCAGCGTCGTCTTGCCACCGCCGTTCAGGCCGACGACGCCGATGCGGTCGCCTTCGTTGACGCCGAGCGACACGCCGTCGAGCAGCGGCCGGACGCCGAACGACTTCGACACGGACTCCAGGTTGACCAGGTTGGCCATCAAAACCTCACGACTAGTAAGAAACTGCCCGATGCAGGCTACCCAGGAAGGCCGAAGCCCTCGGTCACGCGTGCACCTCGGGTGGCGTCGGCTTGGGCTCTTCAGTCGCGATCGCGCGCGCTCCGGGCACCGGCCCGTGCGCCACGCGCACCGTCCGGCACACACCGGCACCGGCGAGCTCGGCGGCCACGCGCACAGCCGTGTCAGCGTCCTCACACAGGAACGCCGTCGTGGGGCCGGAACCGGACACGATGCCGGCCAGCGCGCCCGCGTCGACGCCCGCGCGGAGCGTCCGGCGCAGGTTCGGGCGCAGCGAGACCGCCGCGGCCTGCAGGTCGTTGCCGAGCAGCAGGGCGAGCTGCCTCGGGTCGCCGGAGGACAGGCCCTCCAGCACCGCCTCGACGGCGCCGACCCGCGGCGGATCTCCGTCCGCGCGCAGGCGGTCGAGCTCGTCGAAGACGTCCGGAGTGGACAGTCCACGGCGGTCGAACGCCAGCACCCAGTGGAACTGGTGGCGGCCCAGCACGGGCACGATCCGTTCGCCGCGGCCGGTGCCCAGGGCGGTGCCGCCGTAGAGGGCGAAGGGGACGTCCGCGCCGAGCTTGCCGGCCAGTCCGGCCAGCTCGTCGCGGCTGATGTCCAGGCGCCACAACGACGACAGGCCGACCAGCGTCGCCGCCGCGTCCGCGCTGCCGCCCGCCATGCCGCCCGCGACCGGGATGGCCTTGCGGATGACGACGCGGACCTTGGGGTCGTCCGCGTCCTTGCCGACGTGCGCGGCCAGCAGCTGGACCGCACGCCAGGCGAGGTTCGAGGCTCCGGTGGGCACCTGGTCGGCGCCTTCGCCGTGGACCTCGACGCCTGGCTCGTCGGCGACCGCGACCGTGACCTCGTCGACCAGCGACAGCGCCTGGAAGATCGTCACCAGGTCGTGGTAACCGTCCGGGCGCACGTCACCTACGGCCAGGTGCAGGTTGACCTTGGCCGGGACGCGAACTGTGACCGGGGGAGGAACGACTGCGAGCACCATGTCAGCGTACGGGCGTTCTGGGGTCCCGGACTCCTCCCCCGGTCGGTGTCACGGTCAGACCGGGATGACCGAACCGCTGAACGTCTGCTTGATGTAGTCCTTGACCTGCTGCGACCCGAGGAGTTCCGCCAGGTCGCGGACGCGCTTGTCGTCCTTGAGCTCGGTGCGGGTGACCAGGCCGTTCGCGTTCGGGTTGCCCTCGGCCTTCTCCAGCGCGAGCGAGTCGGTGGCCGGCTTGAGGCCCGCGTCGATGGCGTAGTTGCCGTTGATCACGGACGCGTCGGTGTCCTCCAGCGACCTGGGCAACTGGGCGGCCTCCAGGGGCACGAACTGCAGGTTCTTGGGGTTCTCCGCGAGGTCGCGCACGGTCGGCTGGTCGACGGCCTTGAGCTTGATCAGGCCGTTGGCCTCCAGCAGCTTCAGTCCGCGGGCCTCGTTGGTGGCGTCGTTGGCCACCGCGATCTTGGCGCCGTTCGCGAGCTCGTCGAGCTTCTTGACCTTCTTGGAGTACAGGCCGAGCGGCTCGACGTGGACCGGCTGGACCCACTCGACCTTCGCGCCGCTCTCCTTCGTGAACGTCTCCAGGTACGGAACGGTCTGGAAGTAGTTGGCGTCGAGCGACCCGTCGACCAGCGCCGTGTTCGGCTGCACGTAGTCGGTGAACTCGACGACCTCGATCTTCAGACCCTTCTGCGCGGCGAGGTTGTCGGCCACGTACTTGAGGATCTGGGCGTGCGGGACCGGCGAGACGCCGACCTTCAGCGTGTCGGACGCGCTGGAACCACCTGACGAGCAAGCGGACAGAGCAGTCAAACCGGTCAAAGCTACTGCGATCAGGGCAGCACGAATACGCATGACGTTCCTTTTGAGAAATTGCTACGGGTCAGACGGAGGCGTGCCGGCGCCGGTCGGACGCACGGGCGGCACGGGTGAAACCGAACTGGATCACGGTGGTGAGCACGGCGAGCCACGCCACGGTGCTCCACAGGATCCGGTCGTTGAAGCGCTGGTAGCCCTCGCGGATGGCCAGGTCACCGAGGCCGCCGCCACCGATCACACCCGCCATCGCCGAGTACCCGATCAGGGCGATCACGGTGACGCCGATGGCGTTGATCAGCGCGGGCAGCGACTCGCGGATGAGCACGCTGCGCACGATCTTCAACGTCGAGGCGCCGGTCGTGATCGCGGCCTCGACCACGGTCACGTGCACCTCGGACAGGATGTTCTGCACGAGCCGCCCCACGAACGGGATCGCTCCCACGGCCAGCGGCACGATGACCGCCGTGCTGCCGATGGAGCCGCCGACGATGAGGCGGGTGACCGACGTGAGCGCGACGAGCAGCACGATGAACGGCATCGAGCGGCCCAGGTCGGTGACGAAGCTGAGGATCCTGTGCACCGCGGCGTTCGGCCGCAGCCCACCCTTGGCGGTGAGCTGCAGCCAGACTCCTGCGGGAACTCCGAAAACCGTGGCGATGACGGTCGCGACGCCGACCATGTAGAGCGTCTCGCCGGTGGCCTCGACGAGGAAGCCGACGACGTCGGACCAGGGTGTTGCAGACCTCACGCAGCTACTCCCTGGGGGCCCTTCAAGGACCTCTGCACGGAGCCGCCGGCCTCACCGATCCACTCCAGAGCGGAGTCCGAGCGCTCGCCGTTCAGGCCGAGCCGGAACCGCGCGACCGGCGTCTCGCCCAGCCGCGTGAGGCCGCCACCGACGATGTTCAGCTCGACGCCGAACCGGTGCGAGGCCTCGGGCAGCAGGGCGCCGACCGCGGCGAACCCGACGAGCACGATGTCCGCGACGCGGTCGTAGCTGCTCTCGTTGATCGGGTTGAGGTCGACGGCGGGCAGCAGCGCACTGCTCGTGCGGCTCGCGACGTCGTTGACCAGGTCGAGCACCTTGCCGTGTTCGACGACGCGGCCCTGCTCCAGCACGGCGACGTCATCGCAGATCTTCCGGACCACGCTCATGTCGTGCGTGACGACGAGCACGGTCACACCCAGCTCAGCGCGCGCACGGTCGAGCACGGTCAGCACGGAACCGGTGGTCTCCGGGTCCAGGGCGGACGTGGGCTCGTCGGCGAGGAGCACGGACGGGTTGGCGGCGAGGGCACGCGCCACGGCGATGCGCTGACGCTGCCCGCCGGACAGCTGGTCGGGGTACGAGGCGGCCTTGTCGGTGAGCCCGACGAGGTCCAGCAGCTCGCCCACACGGGTGCGGCGCTGCGGTCCGGGGACGCCCGCGGACTCCAGCGGCAGTGCGATGTTGCCGGCCGCCGTGCGCTGACGGAGAAGCGAATCCCCTTGCGGCACAACGCCGATCTGCCGGCGAGCGGCCCTGAGGGCCGACCCGTCGAGGCTGGTGATGTCGGTGCCGTCGACGCGGATCGCCCCGGAGTCGGGGCGCTCCAGCAGGGCGACGCAACGAGCGAGCGTCGACTTGCCGGCGCCACTCGGGCCGACCACGCCGAGCACGGTTCCGGCCTCGACGTCGAGGGTCACGCCGTTGAGGGCACTGACGCCCTGGAAGGACTTGGTGAGGTTTTCGACAGTGATCACGTCTGCTCCACGGCTGCGCGCGACGGCACACAGTCCGTTCGTGGCGGACGTGCGCGGTCGAAGGTTCTGCTCAGGTGTGTGCGCCACTCGTTGAATGAGTGCGCGTCAGAGGACTTTGAGAAGGCGCCCTAGACGAGTTGGCGACGACATGCAGAAGACGAGCGACGGCACTGGTCGATGACTCGACGGCGCGTCAGCATTCGCACGGTACCCATGGTGCTCCTCCATCGGTCCTGGCGTTAGCACCTGCCCGCATCCAGCGGGTGGTTGCTGCGACGTCGTAGAGCCAGGTCTCTCAGTCGCTCCGGATGGCAAGTAGCAGTCAACCGGACGGACGTTCGGTTGCGCAAGCCAAAACCGGATTCGTTCGACAGATCACACTGTTGGCCGAAGGATCCCCGGCCTAGACCTCGGCGATCCGGATGAAGTCGATCACGCTCAGCTGCTCGCCCCTGACCTGGGGATCGATGCCCGCTTTCTCGAGCAGTTCGTCGATGTTCCCCGGGTTGCCGGCCCAGCCCTTGAGCGCGGCCCGCAACGTCTTGCGGCGCTGGGCGAACGCGGCGTCGACGATCTGGAAGAGCTTCTTCCGATCCACTGTGGACAGCGGCTTTTCGTGACGCTGGAAGGAAACAAGGCCGGAGTCGACGTTGGGCGCAGGCCAGAACACGTTCTTGCCGACCGCGCCGGCCTTCTTCGCCTCGGCGTACCAGGCGAGCTTCACGCTGGGGACGCCGTAGATCTTGTTGCCGGGCTTGGCGGCCATGCGGTCGGCCACCTCCGCCTGCACCATCACCAGACCCTTTTGCAGGCTGGGAAGTTCGGCCAGGAGGTGCAGCACCACCGGGACCGCGACGTTGTACGGCAGGTTCGCGACGATCGCGGTGGGTTGCGCCGGCAGGTCCTCTTGGGTGACTTTCATGGCGTCCTTGAGGACGACGTGGAGTTTGCCGGCGTTCTCCGGGTCCATCTCCTGGACCGTTTGCGGGAGGCGGTGTGCCAGTGGGGGATCGATTTCGACCGCTACGACCTTGCTGGCATTGGGGAGCAGGGCGAGCGTCAGGGAGCCCAGGCCTGGGCCTACCTCCAGGACGATGTCGTCCTCGGTCAGGCCTGCTGCAGTGACGATCTTGCGGACGGTGTTGGGGTCGTGCACGAAGTTCTGGCCCAGCTTCTTGGTTGGGCGGATGTCCAGCTCTGCGGCTAGACGGCGGACTTCGGCAGGTCCCAGCAGGCTCACTTGGGCATTCTCGCAGGCTTGGTGGTGGAGGGGTGGGCTGGGACCTCTCCGGGTGGGCTTGGGGTGGGGGTGCCGGGTCGGGTTGCGTTGGCTTGGTCGCGTTCCGGCGGGGTGGTCGCCTTGCGGGGGCGGGCGGGTTGGCACCGTGCGGGTCGGCTTGCGTGGGCTGGCGCCGGTTCCAGCGGGGTGGGTCGCCAATGCGCTCGGGTCGCCTTGCGTGGGTGGCTGGGCGGGCAGTACCGGGCCGGTGCCGGTCATCGCCGCTTCGCGTCGATAGCGATTGGGGCTTGACCTTGAGCCTCTGGCGGGATGCTGTGACGGCCGGAAAAGGGCCGGGCTGAAAAGCGCCCGGCCGTGCCCATGAGGGGAGCATCCCGCCCACTCAAGGTCAAGCCCCAATCGCAGTGCGGTGGTTGCGTCACCACCGCTTGACCAGCAGACCTAGGTTCACACGCCTCGGCTTCGCCATTGCCTTGGGCGGAAGGGTGGCTCGGCTTCGCCGTTGCCCTTCGCGCGTGGAGGGACGCCTCGGCTCCGCCGTTGCGTTGGATGGCAGGGTGACTCGGCTACGCCGTTGCCCTGGCGCCTGGCGGGACGCCTCGGCCCCGCCATTGCGGTTGGCGGCAGGGTGGCGCGGCTACGCCGTCGCCCGTTGCGTGCGGAGGGACGCCTCGGATTCGCCAGTGCCATGGGCGAGAGGGTGGCTTGGCGGTCGGCCTGCGTGATGCCTGCATGCCGCATCCGCACGCCGCATCTCGCCCGTCGTTTGTTCCACCGTGCTCTGCCACACCCCGTCAGGTGCTCGCCGATACCCGCCCCGGCCACGTCGCGTCCGGTGCTCGCCCGCTACCGCTCTGCCGCATCTCGTCCAGTTCGGCGGATCTCGACGTGAGCGGCCCGGCAACGACTGGGGCCGCCCGTGGCGAACCAGGGCGGCCTCAGTCAGGGGACGGAGAGAGGTTTACGGCAGGCCGAGCTTCGCGCGGCAGCCCGGCCAGGCGCCGTACGTGCCGCCTGCGCGGTCGCGCAGCTTGGTGGCCACGGCGATCTGCTGTTCGCGGGTTGCCTGGTGCGGGAGCGAGGCGTAGGCCTGGCCGCCGTGTGCTGCCCAGGTGCTGGCCGAGAACTGGAGGCCGCCGTAGTAGCCGTTGCCGGTGTTGATGGCCCAGTTGCCGCCTGCTTCGCACTTGGCGAGGCGGTCCCAGACTTCGCCGTCGGGCAGCGGCTTGGTGCCCACGGTGATCTTCTTGGGCTTCGGCTCCTTGGTGATCTTGCCGCCGATCTTCTCGCGGCTGATCTCCTTGCCGTTCTTCACCGTCACGCGGTAGGTGCTGGTCTGCTCGCCCGGGGTGCCGGGGTCGGTGACGGTCTGCTGGCCCGCGGTCATGTTCGGGTCGTTCGTCTTCTCGACCGGCGGGGCGACCGGCTCGTTCACGTTGATGACCGTGACGCCGGTGCGGGAGATGTAGACCTCGGCGCCCGTGGCCAGCTTGACGTCCGTGCCCGAGGCGACGGCGTCTTCCGGGCCGAGGGAGAGGTTCTCGCTCTTGAGCAGCTCGTCGACGGTCAGTGCGGTCGTCTGGACCTCGCGGACCGGGTTCGCGCCGTCGAACAGCTTGATGTTCTTGCGGGTCTTGACCTCGACGCTCATGCCCTCGAGGGGCACGTCGTGCGAGCCGGGGGCCGACATCCAGGCGCCTTCGAGCGGCACGCCGAGCTGCTTGGCGGCCTCCTCGACGGTGACGGAGCGGACCCAGTCCTCGCGGGCCTGGCCGTCGATGCTCATCTTGAGCAGGCGGCCGCGGTCGAGGCTGATCTTGCCGCCGTCGGAGATCGGGGCGTTCAGCGACGGGGACAGGGCGTCGTGCTCACCGACGACGATCCCTTCCTCCGCCAGGACCTCGCCGACCGTGCCCTCGTACGAGTGGACGGTCTGCATCGCGCCGTCGACCTCGACGGTCAGCGACTTGTCCATCGCCATGGCGGTCACGCCGCCACCGGAGATCGACACGAGGACCGCGGCGACGGTGCCCTTGAGGAAGCGGCGCTTCCACGTCGAGGCTGCCTTGACGAGGACCTGCGGGTCGTTGAGCTCTTCGTCCTCCGACGGGAGGACGAGCGGCGGCATGATCGTCGTCTCGGCGTTGATGAGACGGATCAGCTCGTCGACGTCGACGTTGGCCGAGGCGAGCAGGTCGTCGGCGTCCGGGCCGAGCACCTCGAGCACGTCCGCGGGCGTGATGGTCAGCGCACCGGCGGGGAAGCTCGGGTGGGGGTCGGCGACGTCAACGGCCGTGCCGCCGACAGGCGTGAACCAGTCGGTGTCGTCGTTGAAGTCGTACGGAGCAGCAGCTCTGTCGCTACCAGACAAGGGTCGATACCTCCATTGCGGAAGCTGTGAGGCCACCGCACAGTTGGCGTTGACAAGATCATTCGAGTTGGAGCTCGAAGGTTCCCGGCAACTCCTCCTACGTGGTCTCGCTTCTTCGCGCTTCTGGCTTCGGTCCCGCCCCGACTGCGGGCGTGCTCCGAACCGACAAGGTCGGCTCAGGTGGCACGGTCACGGGACAGTAACGGGGTAGCCGACGTTGCGCAAACACCCCCGCCAATGTTGTGACCTCAGTCACCCCATGGAGGTAGGAACCCTTTGCTCCGTTCGCTCTAAGTCGCATTTCAGTGGTCAAGCCCGAACACTCGTTGAGCAGTACGGGTGACGGCGACGCAGAGTTCAGAAAGATCTTCGCCACGCAGCGTAGCGAGATCGCGAACTGTGTAATTCACACAATAGGGTTCATTTGGGCGCCCACGATACGGATGGGGCGTCAGGAACGGCGCGTCCGTCTCGACCAGGAGCTGATCTTGCGGCACGAGCACCGCCGCTTCCCGCAGCGCACGGGCGTTCTTGAACGTCACCGGGCCCGCGAACGACAGCACGTACCCCGCGTCGACGCACTGCCGGGCGAAGTCCGCGTCGCCGGAGAAGCAGTGGAACACCACAGTGGACGGTGCGCCCTCGGCGTCGAGGATCTTGAGGATGTCCTCGTGCGCGTCCCTGTCGTGGATCATCAACGGCTTCCCGACGCGCTTGGAAAGGTCGATGTGCCAACGGAAAGCCTCGTGCTGGGAGGCCGGCGGCGAGTAGTCCCAGTAGTAGTCCAGACCGGTCTCGCCGATCGCGACCACGCGGGGCAGAACGGCCAGCCGCTCCAGTTCGGCCTTCTCCTCGTCACCGAACGATGAGGTGCGCGTCGGGTGCACGGCCACAGCTGCGTAGACCCGAGGGTCCCAAGTGGACGCCTCGGCGGCCCACTGCGCGGCCTTCAGGTCATCCGCGACCGTGATCACGTGCGAGACGCCGGCGGCCTCTGCCCGATCGAGCAGGACCGCCACGTCCGCGGCGTTGGAGGCACCACACGCGTCGAGGTGCGTGTGGGCGTCGATCACCGGTGCCGGAAGAGCTTCCGGCACCGGCGGTCGTTCGCGCTTGTCCGCCACTAGTCGGTGACGATCGGAGCCCACTCGGGCCCGGTCTCGCCCAGCTTCGCGTCGAGCTTTCCGAACAGCGGCGACGGCTTCTGCAGCGGCCGGCCGACCTCGAGCGGCGTGGACTCCCACTTGGCCTGCTCACCGGCGTAGTCGCCGGTCAGCACCGGGTACGAGCGCTCGGGGATGTCCAGGTCGGTGACCTCGGTCATCTCCGGCTGTGCGGCCCACACGCCCGTGCCGCCCAACGCCTCGTGGATCTTCTGCGCCGAGTGCGGCAGGAACGGCGTCATCAGCGTGTTCGCGTCCTGCACGACCTGCAGCGCCGTGTGCAGCACCGAGTCGCGGCGGTCCAGGTCGTCCTTGAGCTTCCAGGGCTCCTGGTCGGACAGGTACTTGTTCGCCAGCGAGATCACGCGCATGGCCTCGCCGGAGGCCTGCTTGAACCGCGAGCGGCGCAGGTGCGCGCCGACCGTGTCGAACGCCGCCTTGGACTGCGCGAGCAGCTCGTGGTCGGCGGGGGACAGCGCCGTGGCCTTCGGGATCGCGCCGACGTTCTTGTGCGCCATCGAGATCGAGCGGTTGACCAGGTTGCCCCACTCGTTCGCCAGCTCGAAGTTCGTCCGGCGGACGAACTCCTCCCAGGTGAAGTCGGTGTCCTGGTTCTCGGGACCCGCGACGGAGATGAAGTACCGCAGCGCGTCCGGCCCGAACTCCTTCAGGAAGTCGCCGACGTAGATCACGGTGCCGCGCGAGGTGGAGAACTTCGAGCCGCTCATCGTCAGGTACTCCGACGACACGACCTCGGTCGGCAGGTTCAGCGTGCCGAACCGGCCGGGCTCGCCGCCCTTGTCGCCCGCGCCGTTCTGCCCGAGCAGCAGCGACGGCCAGATGAGCGAGTGGAAGACGATGTTGTCCTTGCCCATGAAGTAGTAGCCCTGGGCGTCACCCGTCCAGAACTCCTTCCAGGCGTCGGGGTCGCCGGTGCGCCGCGCCCACTCGACGGAGGCGCTCAGGTACCCGATGACCGCGTCGAACCACACGTAGAACCGCTTCATCGGCTGGTCGCTCCACCCGTCGAGCGGGATCGGCACACCCCAGTCGAGGTCGCGGGTGATGGCGCGCGGCCGCAGGTCCTTGATCAGGTTCTGCGAGAACTTGAGCACGTTCGGACGCCAGTCCGACCGCGTGCCCATCCAGCTGCCCAGCGAGTCGATGAACGCGGACAGGTCGAGGAACAGGTGCTCGGTCTCGACGAACTTCGGCGTCTCGCCGTTGATCTTCGAACGCGGGTTGATCAACTCCGACGGGTCGAGCTGGTTGCCGCAGTTGTCGCACTGGTCGCCGCGCGCGCCCTCGTACCCGCAGATCGGGCAGGTGCCCTCGATGTAGCGGTCGGGCAGCGTGCGGCCGGTGGACGGGCTGATCGCGCCCATCTCCGTCTTGGGGACGACGTAGCCGTTCTTCCACAGCGCGGAGAACAGGTCCTGCACCACCTGGTAGTGGTTGCCGGTGGTGGTGCGGGTGAAGAGGTCGTAGGACAGGCCGAGGCCCTGGAGGTCGGAGGCGATCACACGGTTGTACTTGTCGGCGAGCTCACGAGCCGTGAGCCCTTCCTTCTCGGCCTGCACCTGGATGGGTGTGCCGTGCTCGTCCGTGCCGCTGACCATGAGCACCCGGTGTCCGGACATTCGCATGTAGCGGGAGAAGACGTCGGACGGGACACCGAAACCGGAGACGTGACCGATGTGCCTGGGGCCATTGGCGTAAGGCCAGGCCACCGCGGTCAGTACGGAGGCACTCATGGCAATAGCCTACGGAGGCGGTGCCAGGGGGTTTTCACCGAGTGGGAGGTCTGTTTGTCCGCGACCAGAATGCTGGTGCTCGGCGTGGTGAAGCTCGTCGGCGAGGCACACGGTTACGTGGTGCGCCGCGAGCTGAAGTCGTGGTCGGCGGACAGCTGGGCGAACGTGCAGCCGGGTTCGATCTACCACGCGCTGAAGTCGCTGGCCAAGGACGGCTTGCTGGAGCCGGTCGGCACCGAGGAGTCCGGCGAGGGCCCCGCCCGCACCACCTACCGGATCACCGCGGCCGGCGAGCACGAGCTGCAGGACCTGCTCGGGCACGCGCTGGCCGACCCCGCCGCGGGCAACGACGAGGTCTCCGCGGGCGTGGCGATGCTCAACCTCGTCCCGCGCAAGCAGGCGGTCGTGCTGCTGAAGAACCGGCTGGCGGGCCTCGAAGGGCAGCTCACCCCCACCCGGCACGGCATCGGGTCGATGCCGGAGATGTGCAAGCCCGCGCACGTCAGCGAGCTGTTTCGACTCTGGCTCGTCCATCTCGAAGGCCAGGTGCGCTGGACTCAGGAGCTGATCGAACGCCTAGAGGCCGGTGCGTACGAGCTGAAGGACTAGTCAAATTTGATTAGTTCCCACTAGCCTCTAGTCAAAGTTGACTAGAGGGGATTCCGTCATGATCAAGGCACGCGGCCTCGCGCGCCGATTCACCACGAAGACCGGTCCGGTGGACGCGGTCAAAGGGGTGGACATCGACGTCGCCGAGGGCGAGCTCGTGGGGTTCCTCGGCCCGAACGGGGCAGGCAAGTCCACGACGTTGCGCATGCTCACCACGCTGCTGCAGCCGACCGCCGGCGAGGCGGAGATCGCCGGGCACGACCTGCTGACCGACCCGGCCGGGGTGCGCCGCAACATCGGCTACGTGGGCCAGAAGAACGGCGCCGGCCAGGACCAGCGCGTCGCCGACGAGCTGGAGTTCCAGGCGCGCTTCTACGGCCTGTCCCGGCACGACGCCCGCAGGAAGGTCGCCGGCCTGCTCGAACGGTTCGACCTCCAGGGCCTGGAGAAGCGCGGCGTCGTCACGCTGTCGGGCGGCCAGCAGCGCCGGCTCGACATCGCGATGGGCATGCTGCACGACCCGCGGCTGCTGTTCCTGGACGAGCCGTCCACGGCCCTCGACCCGCAGAGCCGCCGCAACCTGTGGGATCACATCAAACAGCTCAAGGCCGACGGCGTCACGGTCTTCCTGACCACCCACTACCTGGACGAAGCCGACTACCTCAGCGACCGGCTGCTGGTCATCGACCACGGCTCGATCGTGGGCGAGGGCTCACCCGACGAGCTGAAGCACCGCGTGTCCGGCGACCTCGTCGTGCTCGGCACACCGCAGGCCTCGGTCGTCGCCTCGAAGTTCGAGAACGCCGTCGTCGACGGCGAGCAGGTCAGCTTCCGGATCCCGAACGGCGACCGCGCGTTGCCGGGCCTTCTGCGCGACCTCGACAACATCGGCGTCGAGCTGCACTCGGTGCAGGTGCACCGGCCGACGCTCGACGACGTGTTCCTGACCATGACCGGCCGCTCGTTGCGGGAGGAAGCCAATGCTGCCTAGGAACCTTTTGGGTGACACCTGGCTCGTGTTCTGCCGCGTGATGCTGCCGGTCGTGCGCAACCCCGTGGCCGTCGTGTTCGGGATCGCCCAGCCGTTGCTCTACCTCGGGCTCTTCGGGCCACTGCTCGGCGACACCGGCTGGCAGTGGTTCGTACCGGGCCTGCTGGTGCAGATGGCGTTGTTCGGCACCGCCTACGCGGGCTTCTCGTTGCTGCCCGAGGTGCGCACGGGCGTGATGGAACGGCTGCGAGTCACCCCCGTCAGCCGGATCGCGCTGCTCGTCGGCAGGGTCGGCAAGGACGTGGTGCTGCTGGTCGTGCAGAGCCTGCTGATCATGCTCGCCGCGATGCTGTTCGGCTTCCGGGCCACGGCCGGGCAGGTGCTGCTCGGACTGGGGCTGGTCGCGTTGCTCGGCATCGCGATCGGCTCGGTGTCGTACGCGATCGCGTTGAAGGTGAAGCTGGAGTACGTCTTCGCGTCCGTGCTGTCGGCGTCGATCGTGCCGTTGATGCTGCTCTCCGGCGTGCTGCTGCCTATGTCGAACGGCCCGCAGTGGCTCTACTGGCTGTCGCGGATCAACCCGCTGGCGCACGTCGTCGACGCCGAGCGGTCGATCTTCAACCCCGGCACGATGCTGTACGGGCTGATCTCCGTGGCGGCGTTGGTGCTGGTCGGCGTGTTCTACGGCGTCCGCACGTTCAACAAGGAGTCAGCTTGACTTGATCGCCGCGTCGTAGAGCGTCTTCTTGCTGATGCCGGCCGCCTCCGCGACCTCGGCGGCGGCCGACTTCATCCGCTCGCCGTCGGCGACGCGCTGCTTGACCTCGGCGACGAGCGTGTCGAGGTCGGGCTTGTCCTCGACGGGGGCGGGACCGAGCACCACGGTGATCTCGCCACGTGCGCCTTCCACGGCCCACTCGGCGAGTTCGGCCAGTGAGCCGCGCACGACCTCTTCGTACTTCTTCGTCAGTTCGCGGCACACGGCGGCACGGCGGTCCGGCCCGAGCACCTCGACGGCGTCCGCGAGCGTGTCCGCGAGCCGGTGGGGCGCCTCGAAGAAGACGACCGTGCGCTGCTCGGTGGCCAAAGGTGCGAACCAGCGCTTGCGCTCACCGGACTTGCGCGGCGGGAAGCCGTCGAACGCGAACCTGTCGCTCGGCAGGCCGGACAGGGCGAGCGCCGTCGTCACCGCGGACGGCCCCGGCAGGCACGTGACCGTGAGGTCCTGCTCGACACACGCGGCGACGAGCCGGTAGCCCGGATCGGAAACGGACGGCATTCCGGCGTCCGTCACGAGCAGCACGGTCGCGCCGTCGTGGAGCGATTCGAGCAGTCCCGGCAGGCGCCCGACCTCGTTCTGGTCGTAGAAGCTGATCACCCGCCCGGACGGCTTGACCTGCAACGCCGCCGCGAGGCTGTGCAGCCTTCTGGTGTCCTCGGCGGCGATCACGTCGGCCGTTCCGAGTGCCTCGATCAGGCGCGCGGAGGCGTCGCGGATGTCCCCGAGCGGGGTGGCTGCCAGGACCAGACGGCCTGAACCGGATACAGGACTCACAAGCTTCACCCTACGATCGGCGGCGTGACAGTCCTCGTGCAGCCAGGAGAGGCGCCCGTCGTCGTCGAGGAGCCGCCCACGGATCGTGCGGCGGTACTAGACCCGCCACCATCCGGGGACCGCATGCGCGGGTGGCTCATGACGGCCGTCGTGACGCTGATCGGTGCCGTCGTGCGCTTCTGGAACGTCGGATATCCGACGGACAAGGGCACGCCGATCTTCGACGAGAAGCATTACGTGCCGCAGACGGCGCAGGTGCTGCGCAACGGCGGCTACGAGGACAACCCCGGCTACGAGCTGATCGTGCACCCGCCGCTCGCCAAACAGCTGATGGCGATCGGCCAGGAGCTCTTCGGCTACGACGGCATCGGCTGGCGGTTCGCCTCCGCGCTCGCCGGCGCGATCACGATCCTGCTGATCGTCCGGATCGCCCGCCGCCTGACCCGGTCGGACCTGCTGGGCGCGCTGGCCGGCATCCTGCTCATCGCGGACGGCGTCTCGCACGTCCAGTCGCGGATGGGCATGCTCGACATCTTCATCGCGCTGTTCGTCGTGGCCGCGTTCGGCTGCCTGGTCGCCGACCGCGAACAGATGCGCGCACGACTCGCCGTGGCCGTGCGCGAGGGCTTCATCAACAACTCGGCGTTCGGTCCGTGGATCGGCTTCCGCTGGTGGCGCTTCGGCGCGGGCGTGATGCTCGGTGCGGCGTGCGGCATCAAGTGGTCCGGCATCTGGTACATCGCCGCGTTCGGTCTGCTGACGGTCATCTGGAGCGCGCTGGCACGGCGTGCCGCGGGCGTCGAGGAGCCGTGGCTGGGCGCGCTGGTGAAGGACGTCCTGCCGTCGCTGGGCGGCCTGGTCGCGGTCCCCGTGCTGGTCTACGTCGCGACGTGGTTCCCGTGGATGGCCAGCGAGACCGGCATCGACCGGCACGTGGTCGGCGGCAAGGTCCAGGACATCTCGTACATCCCCGACGTCCTGCAGTCGCTTTGGTACAACGCGAAGAACGTCTACAAGTTCCACGTCGAGCTGGTCACCTCGGAGACCAACCGGCACCCGTGGGAGTCGAAGCCGTGGACATGGCCGATGGGCCTGCGTCCGATGCTCTACTACTACGACAACTCCGTCACGGGCTGCGGCGCGGCATCGTGCCTCGGCGCGATCATGCTCATCGGCACGCCCGCGATGTGGTGGCTCGCGTTCCCGGTGATCGGCTGGGCGCTGTACCGCACCATCGGCCGCATGGACTGGCGCTACGCCGGTGTCCTGGTCGGCTACGCCGCGGGCCTGCTGCCGTGGTTCCTCAACCTCGACCGGCAGATGTACTTCTTCTACGTCACGCCGATGGCGCCGTTCCTGGTGCTGCTGATCGTGCTGGCGCTGGGCGAGATCCTGGGCCGGCGCACCGCGGGCTCCGAACGGCGCGGCACCGGACTGCTCGTCGTCGCGCTGTACGTGGGCATCGTGGTGGCGAACTTCGTGTGGCTGTGGCCGATCCTGAACGGCAACCCGATCACACCGGAGATGTGGCAGCAGCAGCTGTGGCTGCCTAGCTGGCGCTGATCTCGAGGGCTCTTTCCTTGGTCAGGTCGCCTTCCAGCCTCATGGTGACCTGACCTCGTTGCCAGAGCAGGGTTTGGCCGGTCAGCCGCGGTTCCTCGGTGTGCCACGCGCCGTCGCGGTCGATGTAGAAGAACACGTGCGGGAACGGGATCCAGATCTTGTCGCCGATCTGCTCGACGCCCTCCTGGTGGACGAGCTTGCCGACGGTCGAGCTGATGGTGCCGTCGAACTGGTCGAGCCTCAGGCCGCCGTAGTGCAGGCTGACGAACCGTCCTTCGTGGACGGTGATGTGGTCCGGCGTGCCGAGTTCCGCGGGCAGATGGATCTCGAACGGCATCCGGGCTTTCGCTTCGTCGAGCGAGACCTGCCGGCTCGGCAACGGAGGGGCGACTGATCGCGGCGCCTCGGTGCGGAACTCGACGCCGGCGAACTCCAGGAGCTGCTGGACGCCCGCCCGCACCGCCGGGGACACCGCGAAGGCGATCGCTGACGCGGTGATCGCGGCCACCAGTGCCCTGAGCCAGCGGTTCCGCCTGCGTGGCGCGTTGATCCTGGCCAGCACCTGGGCCGTGACGTCCGGCGGTTCCGGCACGTGGATCTGCCGGCCCAGATCGCGGAGGGCGGCCTCTGCCCGGTCATCGGTCATGGGCCACCTCCTCCAGCATCGGGCGCAGCTTCGCCAGGGCGCGCGACAACCTCGACTTCACGGTTCCCTTGGCCAGGTTGAGGGTCTGCGCGGTCTCGGCCTCGCTCAGGTCCAGCAGGTACCGGCACGTGACGACCTGACGATCGGCTTCGTTCAGGCTCTGGACGGCCTTCAGGAGCTTGGCGCGGGAGTCGTCCACGAGCGTGCCGGGATCGTCGTGGTCGACGGTCTCCGTGATGGCGGCGAGCCTGAGCTCCATCAGGTTGCGCCGCCGTCTGCCGCGATGCAGGTTCTTCGTCTCGTTGGCGACGATCTTGAGCAGCCACGGCTTGAAGTCGGCTTCGGCTCTGAACGTGTAGAGCTTCCGGTACGCCTTCACGAACGCCTCCTGCACCACGTCACCGGCGTCCGCACCGGCCCCGAGCAGGTACGCGGTCCGGTGCGCGAGCGCGGTGTACCGGGCGACCAGCTCGCCGTAGGCCGCCTGGTCGCCTGCGATCGCCCGTGCCACCGCTTCGTCCGTGATGCCCTCTCTACACCGGGAACCCGGCATCGGTTCCCGGTGTATTCGCGTCATGAGAATTCTGGCCTTGTCATGCGCTTTCCTGCTGATCAGCGCACCAAGTGCGCTCGCGGGCGGCTGGGCGGTCACGTACGTCGACCCGGTGCCGTCGATCCAGCCCTCCGTGACCCACACGGTCGGCTACTGGGTGCTCCAGCACGGCACCCATCCGTTCTCCGGCGACCTCGGCAAGACCGGGCTGCGCTTCAAGTCCGGGGCGGACACGCGGGACTTCGTCGGCGTCGCACTGGGCGAACCCGCGCACTACGCCGTGACGTTCTCACTGCCCGCCGGCTCGTACGAGGTGTTCGGCGTGCAGGGCGTGTTCCCGGAGCACCCGCTGGGCACGCTGACCGTGCCGGGCACGTTGCTGGTGAAGCCGGTGGACCCGCAGAGGGTGCAGGGAACGGTGGACGGCCCGTCGCCGTGGCAGGAGATCGCGCCGCCACTGCCGAAACTCGAAGTCTCCGCCTCGCCCGCCCCGGCCGCCGCGGTGGTGCCGGAGGAGTCCTCGGGAAAGCTCTTGCCCGTGTGGCTCGTAGGACTCGTCGTCGCCGGCGCGGCCGGTGTGTTCCTGCTGCTGCGCAAGAGGTTGCGGCCGAACGGCCGAAGGTGAGTGGTGAGGCGATCGGCGGAAACCGCCTCACCACTCTTCGCGTGGCATCCCGTGAGATGCCGAGGCCTTCCGAGTGAACCACGGCTTAGGTCGTTGAACGGTGAATCACCGTTACGGACCGGTCCAACGTTCACCCGGATGCCTACATCGGCATGTGCCTCGTGGGCGGCGGCGTCGGCTTGCTGATCATCTTGGTGACCGGGCCTTCCTTGCTCATGCCCTCCTGGTCGAGGAACTGCGACAGCTGCCCGCGCACCTGGGCCAGCGACGGACGGCGCCCCGGTTCGGGGTCCATCGCCGCGAGCAGGAGCCTCGCGTGCTTGCTGTTCTGCGGCAGCTTGGTGATCGGTTCGCCCTGGGCCGCGGCCATCAGCGAGGAGATCGGGTTCTCGCGGGAGCCGCGCGGCGGGTGGCCGGTCAGGGCGTAGGAGACCGTGGCGGCCAGCTGCCAGGAGTCCGATGCCGGGGACGCCGTTTCGCCGCGGGCCGTTTCCGGGGCGAGGAAGTCCGGGGTGCCGACCATCATGCCGGTGGCCGTGAGGGTGCTGTCGCCCTTGGAGCGGGCGATGCCGAAGTCGATCAGGTGCGCGGTGCCCTGGTTGTCGACGATCACGTTCGACGGCTTCACGTCGCGGTGCAGGACGCCGCGGTCGTGGGCCGCCGCCAGCGCGTCGGCCATGTTCAGCCAGAGGCGGGCGGCGAGCTTGTCGTCGATCAGGCCGTTCTTCAGGACCGTCTCGGACAGCGAGGCGCCCTCGATGTACTCCATGACCAGGGCGAGGCCGTCCGGGTCCTGGACGATGTCGAAGACCCGCACGCAGTTCGGGTGGCGGACCGCGGCCAGGGCTCGTGCCTCGCGGAGCATCCGCGCCTCGGTCTCGTTGTCCGGGGCGTGGGCGAGCTTCACCGCCACCGTGCGGTCGAGCTGCTCGTCCACGGCCAGCCAGACCGTGCCGAAGCCGCCGGAACCGAGCTGGCGAACGCGGCGGAACCTGCCGTTGCCGGGGTTCCAGACCTTGCCCGACTTCTGCACCGGCGCGGGCGACTCGGCGTTGGCCGCGCCCGGACCGAACGGCAGCGGGCCCGGCGTGTCCGCGAGCACCGCCGGGTTCGACGGCTGCGGAGGACCCGGCTGCGGCATGACCTCGGCGACGCGGGTCGGCGGGTACTGACGCGGCGGCTGGTTCTGCGGCTGCTGCTGCGGCTGCGTCACCGGGCGCATCGGCCGGTTCATCGGCGCCGGCTGGTACTTCGGCACCTGCGCCGGCTGGTACGGCGGCGGGTTCTGGCCCGGGTTGTGCGGCGGCGGCTGGTGCTGCGCGGCCGTGATGGGCTTGGTCGGCGCCTTCTTCTGCGGCTGACCTGCCGGAAGCTGGTTGTTCTTCTGCTGCGGCGTGCGTGCCACCGGCTGCGGTGGTGGCGAGTTCTGCGAGTTCCGGTCCTGGGACCGGTCGCGGCCGGGGCGGTTCAGCATGGCGGTAGTCAACCCGAAAATCCGCACGACGAGTGAGCCGATTATCGCAATCGGCAGAAACCCGAGGAGCACATGGCCGACGAGCGTTACGGGGAATGCCGACGTGGTCACCAGCAGTACCAGGAACATCGGCCAGAACACCCGGCGCGGCCAGTTCGGCCCGAGCCGGAACGCCGAGCCTGACTGCAGCATGACGAACAGCAGGCACAGCAGCGCGAGCGCCGCGGTGATGCCCGCGGCCGCCAGGAACAGCGGCTGCTCCGTCGGCCGCTGGATCACGCCGATGATCGACGGCGCCCCGTCGACCAGGTAGCTGCCCTGGGAGAACGTCCCGAAGCAGGTGGACTCGTCGAGGGAAGCCGATCCGGGGATGGCGCGACTGGACAGGCCCTGCACGGTGCCGCGCATGACGAGCCACGGCAGCACCAGGCAGCTGGCGACGCCGAGCACGGTGAAGATGGCACCGGTCACGGGTCCGTAGGAGTTGCCGACCACGCGGCGCACCGCGATGGACAGCAGCGCCCCGATCGTCGGGAACAACCCGAGCGCCGCGCCGAGCGCCGTGGTGGTCCACACCCAGTCACCGGGGCAGACACTCGCACCCACGAAGCCGTGCAGCCACGTGAGCAAGGACTCAGCGAGCCCCACGACTCACACCACCCCTTCCGAGATCACCCCCAGCCTAGGCGGTCTGTCAGCGTACGGTGCGTGATTGGTTTGCGGTTGACGCCACAGCAACCCTTTCCTTGATCACCGCGTTGTACCTCCGTCGTGATCTGCTCTGCCAGGCTTCAAGCCCATGAGAACCGATGCCCCGTCGTCTACTGGAACGCATCAGCGCCCACTCCCGTTGAACCTCATCGGTGATGTCGGCCGGGGGCCGGCAAGCGTCACACGCACGGGCAAGGGTCCGCACTAATGGATGACTCGCGAAGTGATCAGGGTCGCGCCGTCCTGCGCGTCGGCAGGCGACCGCGCTCCTTCCGCCGCGGTGAGCACCTGATCACCGCGGGCACGCCGAGTGACGAGGTGCTGCTGCTGGAGTCCGGCCTGGTCAAGGTGGTCCTGCCGACCGGAGGCGCCCGCGATCCGATCACCGGCCTGTACGGCGCCGGCTCGCTGCTCGGCGAGATCGGCGTGACCAGCGGTGCCCCGCGCAGCGCACACGTGATCGCCCTGGTCGCCGGAGCGGCGTGGCACGTGGCGGGCAGCCGCTTCCTGGCCTTGCGGGACGACAGGGGCGTCCAGCGGCTCATCGAGGAGACGTGGCGCGAACGGCAGCGCAACGCCGACGAGAACCTGCGCAGGCAGATGCGCTCCGGAGCCGCTCGGGTGGCGATGTGCCTGCTGACGTGGGCGCGCGAGTTCGGCACCGGCACCGAGTCGGGCCTCGAACTGCGCGGGGTGAGCCAGCAGGACGTGGCCCACGCCGTCGCGATGTCGGTGAAGACGATCGAACCGTTCCTGCACGCGTTGCGCGAGCAGGGCCTGCTCCGGACCAGCCGGCTGCGCTTCGTGCTGCCGTCAGCGGACGGTCTTGGCCATTTCATTGCCAACGCGGATGGCATGAACTGACAACTTCTTGTCCCTGCATTCCGGGTGAGCGTGCGGACCCGAACCACCAAACTCGCTGTCTTCTTCGAATTGGAGGCAGCGAGTGAACCAAGTTCCGCAGCACCGTGCGTTGCTCGGCGTAGACGTCGTCGGCTCGGCACAACTGCCTGGGCATCTGTTGAACGCCATCCCCGGCACGATCTCGAACCTCGTCGGTTCCGCATTGCGGCAGAGCGGAATCGACCCGGACGGCGAGGTGCTCTCCCTCGAATCGCCCGGTGACGGGGTCCTGATGGTGCTGCCGAGCGGCAGGCTCGGCGCGATCCTCGACGCGGCCGTGCGGCTCGACCAGCTCACGGTCGAGCACAACCGCTGGCGCAAACCAGAGGTGCGGCTGCGCGTGGCCGTCCACGTCGGTCCGGTCGGCGACGACGGCTTCCACCGCGCCCGCATCACCCACACGCGGCTGCTCGACGCGCCGGAGTTCAAGAACCTGCTGAAGCGCTGCCACGCCGAGGCCACTGGCGCGACCGCTGAAGAGACCGCGACCACCGCGTTGATCGTCTCCTCCGAGGCGCTGGACACGGCGTTCAGCGGTGACCACACGGAGGTGGCGCGGCGAGGTGACTTCGCTTCGTTGCCCGTGTCGCACAAGGAGTACCGGCACGACGCGTGGGTCCGCGTGCCGGGCTTCGACTCACGCAGCCTGGCCGCGCTCGCCGACACCACCACCGCTCCGGAACCAGTGGCACGCGTCCGGAACGTGGTGCACGGCAACATGCACGGCGTCCAGGCCGGGAACGTGAGCGGCGACCTCAACTTCCACGCGGGTCGCCGGCCATGAGCGACGACAAGGAACCTGCCGCTGAAGAGCCTGCGGAGAAGAAGCCGTCATCGCCGCTTTCCCCGGACGAACCCAGATACATGCCGACGAACGTCACGCACGGCGACATGCACGGCGTGCAGACCGGAGACGTGAACGGCAACGTCAACGTGTTCGCCCCCGTCACCTCGGCCCAAGCGAATCTCATAGTTCGCTACGCGGCGCCTCAGGACATCAGGGACGTGCGGAAGGAGTTCGTCGTTCCCGGCAGGTTCGACGACGCCCTGGCCACCCTCAGGCGGGAACACGTCGTCGCCCTGTGCGGTGAGGGAACCGGCCGGACGTTCACCGCGCTTCGGCTGCTGGCACACGAGTTCGGCCTCACGAAGATCGCCGACATGAACCGCTCCCGCACGCTCGGCAGCATCCGCGAGGCCGAGTTGGAGGCCGGCACCGGCATCGTGCTGGACGTGCGGGACAGCCGCGACCGGCCGTTCACCGACCGCGAGTTCTCGCAGTGCCTGAGCATGATGAGAGACGCGCAGTGCCGCCTCGTGATCTTGCTCGACCACGTCTCGCAGGCACCCATCAGCGCGTTGAAGCACACGGTTCAGCTGACGCGGCCCTCACCGGTCGAGGTGGCCCAGGCGGCACTGCGGCGCCTCGGCCACGTGGACGAGGCTTCGCTGCAGACCATCAAGAACGATCTCGCACCGGCGTTGGAGGACGCCGCCCCGGACAAGGCGGTGCTCGCGGCCGATCTGGCCGTGCAGATCCAGCTGGGTGATCTCGAAGTCGCCGAAGCGATCAAATCGCTGAAGGAGGAGGTGACCGAAGCGGTCGCGCACTGGTTCGAGGAACTGGACGTGCGGGCGCACGCGTACTCGTTCGCCGTCGCCGTGCTGGAGAACCAGCCGTTCGAGCACGTGATGCAGCGAGCGTGGGCGTTGGACCAGAACATCCGGAAGGCTCGCCTGCCGGAGGACGGGAAGTTGCGCCCGCGGTGCGTGTTCGACAAGCCCAAGAACGAGATGCTGAAGGAGATCCGGGCGAAGACCGAGATCCGCGCCCACCCCAAGCACAAGGACCTCTTCGAGGAGACCATCCGGTTCGAACGGCGCGACTGGGCGAGCGGTGTGTTCAAGTACGTCTGGCGGCAGTACCCGGCCGCGCAGGAGGTTCTGCGGGACTGGATGGGCGAGGACGCGACGCTCGACAGGTTCACCGAGGAGAGCGTCCAGGCCGTCTGCGAGGTCGTGCGGACCGTCCCGGCCCACGAACCTCTGGCGATCATCGAGAACCTGGGCTCCCACCGCCAGTTCGGGCGGCGGGCCCTGGCGGCGAGGGCACTCGAGGTCCTGATGGACGACAACCTCGTCCGTCCGCTCGTCGAGAGCACCCTGGAGAAGTGGACGAAGTACGGCGGCGCGTACCAGAAGTGGACGGTGGCACGGGTCTACTCGTCCGAGTTCGGTCGTCGCGACCTCGCGAAGTCACTGGAGAAGCTGACCGAGATCGGCAAGGCCGAGTACTACACGTCGCAGAACGCGGTGGTCGCCGGCGTGCTGCGAATGCTGGTGAACGAGGACATCCGGGGTATCGCCATCGAGACGGTCGTGTCGTGGACCGGAGCGCGGTACCGCCGCACCGGCCTGCAACCGATCACGCTCGCACTGGCGCTGTGGGTGGCGGGCTTCTACGAGCACCGCCGCGCCTACTTCATCGAGTTCGGCGAGGCGTTCCCGAAGCACGTCAGGGACCTGCTCAGACACGCTCTCGCGGACGACGAGTACGGCGAGCACCTGCTCACGCGCCTCGGCGACCTGGCTCTGCACGCCAGGTGGGACGAGGCGAAGGCGGCCGAACTCGTCCGGCTGACGTCGCTGATCGCCCCTGACCTGTCGTGGTGGCGCCGCAGGGACGCCGTCGAGGCCGTGACCTTCCAGCACCCCACGAAACGTTCGGAGATCCGCCGGATCTTCCGGATCGCGCGGAAGGTGCAGAAGGCGCGCAAGCGTCAGCCGTCGTAGACCTGGTGGTCGGAGGTGGTGCGCGAACTGCCCCTGCCCGCCGAGGCGCTGGAGGTCGGCACGGCCGGACCGGACGCCACCGGCAGGTCGCCGAGGCCCGCGATGAACTCGACGGTCCACAGGTGCCGCGCGGCGGGGTTGCGCTCCGTGAAGGAGTCGCCGAGGCCGTAGGTGGCGACGCTGGTGTTCTGCTGGTCGTGCATCTCGACGGTGATCTGCGAGCCGAGCAGGCCCTTCTCGCCGGGTGCGCAGGCCAGTTCCAGGCGGGTGCGGATCCACTGCGGCTCGGTGGCAGGGTCCGCTTCGAGTTCCTCGGAGACAGCGGTGCAGGCCGTGCCGTGGGCACGGAAGGTCAGGGCGGCCCGGAAGACGACGAGCTCACCGGCCGTGCAGCCGGTGAGAACGCGCGCTTCCACAGCTGTCTCCGTGCTGGAGACGACAGGACGGGCGGCCGTGCACCGGGCGGCAGGGGCTTCGGTCGACGCCGCTGCACCGCTGGAGGTGACGGCCCCGAGTAATAACGCGGCGACCACAGATCTCATGAGACAAAACTATTTGTGGACGCCGCGTTGCTCACTGAACTTCACCCCACGGGTGGGTGAGCGCGAAAAACGCTGCAAACATCGACCTGTCAGTGGTCGTGGTGGTCGTGCTCGGGAGCGAACGGCTGGTAGACGTAGAACATCGTGACCGGCTCGTCGCCCGCCACGGTCTCGTGGTCGACACCCGGCGGCACGAACGCGTACGAGCCCGCCGTCGCCTCCACCCCGCCGATGCTCACGGTGCCGTCGACGACCCACGTGTGCTGCGTCGCCGACGGGTGGTTGTGGCCGTCGTCGCGCGCGCCCGGCGCCATCTGGATCAGGCCGACGATGGTGTCGCCGCTGGGCGACTTCCACAGCAGCTTGTTCTGCAGCCGTTCGTCGCCGTGCAGCGGGAACGCCTTCAGCTGGGCGAGGGCTTCGGCGGACAGGACCGTGACCTTGTCCTGCGGCACGTCGCTCATGGGAACAGCCTTTCGGGAGCCGAACGAGCTTACGGCCGTTTTATAGACGAAAGGGCCGCCCACATTACTGCGGACGGCCCGGACCCACTCAGTTCAGCTGCATTTGGCCTCACCGTTGAACAGCAGGAACGTCGTCAGCTCCCCGTCGGTGAAGTGGAAGCTCAGCACGACACCCTGCTGATCGGGCACCGGCACCTCGAAGCCCTTGCCGTCCTTGTCCACGGCGTTCGGGTAGGCCGCCTTGAGCTGCTCGACCGTGGCGCCCATGCCGATGTTCTTCGCCGTCGTGGCTCCCGGCGGCGGCACGATCATCCGGATCTTGTCGCCGGCGAACATGACACCACCGTTGGCCTCGCGCGCCTCGGCCCGCGCGGCGATGCGCTTGGTGGACTCCGCGGAGAGCTCGACCGACTTGGCCCCCGCCTCCGCGGCCGCAGCGAGCTTCTCGGCGTGGGCGGCGTAGGCCGCGGCGCCCGCATTCGCTCCCGGCGCGGGACCGACCGCCGCGTCGGCATCGTCGGCCGCCTTCTTCGCGGCCTCGTACTTCTGCTCGATCTCGGCGTCTTCCGCGAGCTGCTTCGGATCGGGCGCCGGCGCGCCCTGGTAGCGGTAGTCCTCGCAGTCGCCGGTCTTGCCGGCGGCGGTCGCACCGAGCTCACCGGTGGCCAGTGCGTCCTTTTTGGACATTCCGGGCTTCAGCTTGCCCCAGCCGGTGACGTCGAAGTGCTTCTGCTGCGTCGTCGCCTGCTGGTCCCCCGAACCCGCGGAGCAGCTGACGGCGGCGAGTGCTACCGCCACGACGAATAGAGCTTTCAATCCCCCAAGATTGTTCACGCGCAGAAGATATCCGCCGCCGAAGAAAAGCCCGAACGGGTTATCGAACCTACGGGGGTCCGGGGGCTTGCCCCCGGCTGGGGTCTGGGGGCTCGGCCCCCAGAAAACACCGAGGGCCGAGAAGATCTGCGCTTTCTGCAGATACTTCTCGACCCTCGGAACGAGTGGAGCTGAGGGGAATCGAACCCCTGACCTTCTCGATGCGAACGAGACGCGCTACCAACTGTGCTACAGCCCCTTGCGGTGTTACGAGAGAACTATAGCAGTCCCAGAAGGGGTGTTTCACCACCCCCTCCTAAGCCCCGACAGCACCTCGGTACCGCAGCGACTCCAGTCCGTCTAACTCGACGAAGACCGGGTCCTCGTCGTCGGAGTCGACCGGGATGGTGCCCGGAAGCACGCGGTGTTCGAAGCGCGGCAGCGGTGGCAACGCGGGCCCGTCGTCGACGACCTCGACCTGGGTGGTCTCGGACTCCTCGGCGACCTGCTGCGGGATCTCGGCGGCGACGGCCGGGGTCTCCTGCTGCTGCGGGCCCGTCTCACGGCGACGGCGCACCTGCTGCAGGCGGGCGAGCCGGCGGGCGCGGATCTCCTCTTCGATCCGCACCTGCCGGCGCAGGTACGTCAGGTAGCCGACGAGCAGCAGGTCGAGTGCGGCGTGTCCGTACCAGAGCTTCGCGTAGAACACTCCGGCGACGATTCCCGACACCACGGCGGCGATCAGGAGGGACGCCACCACTCTGCGGCGGAACGCGTACTTGGCCTGCGCCACCAGAACGGCGGCTTCCGGGTCGTAGCCACCACGGCCACGCCGGAACGGGCGCTCGACGTACTCCTCCTCGTCGAAGTAGTCGTCGTCGATGTCGTGGATGTCGTCGTACTCGGCATCGGGCATGGCGTCGTACTCCTCCCCCACGCTGCGCGCACTCTCCTGGCGCTTGCGGGCCAACATGGGGACGAGGACCACGAGCCAGGCGACGACCAGCGCAACGATGATCAGCGAACTCGGCATTCCCCGTTCACCTCCCCCGGCCCACGCGTGGTGCTGTCAACCACGCTAGTCACAACAGTCACACCTGTCTCGGAGGCACGCCGAACTCGGTGCGTACCAAAGTGTGGTGTATCACCCACTTTTGGGTGAAGTGATTACGGCAAACGGAAGCGAACGTCAGGGAAGACGGGCCTCTCCGCGTGCGACCAAACGGCGCACTAGGCCATCCGGGACCTCTTCGGTCGTGAGCGCGAAGCAGAGGTGGTCGCGCCACTGCCCGGCAACATCCAGATAACGCTTGAAGAGGCCTTCCTCGCGATACCCGGACTTCGTGAGCACGCGGATCGAGGCGCCGTTCTCGGGACGGACGGTGGCTTCGAGCCGGTGCAGACCAGCGCCGCGGAAAGCGTGATCGGTGAGCAACGCCACGGCCGCCGTTGCGACGCCGCCTCCCGCCCGATCAGCGGCTACCCAATAGCCGATCCACGCGGACAGCAACGAGCCGCGCACGATGTTGCCGACCGTGATCTGACCGGCGACCTCACCGTCCACGAGGATCATGAACGGCAGCGTGGTGCCGCGCCGGGCCATGCCGCGCAACGACGACCACTGGGCGGGCCAGGACAGCGTCGCGTTGCGCTCGTCCCAGCCCTCCGGCGCCGTCGGTTCCCATTGTTCGAGGTAGGCGCGGTCGCGGATGCGCAGCCTCGACCACTTACCGCCGTCGAAGAGCCTCGGCCCGCGCAGCTCGACGGTTCCCGCGCGCACCTGGAGAGGCCCCAGCCGGACCGGCCAGCCGGGGTGTCTGCCCAGATCGGCGAAAACGCTCATCCACGCTGCGCAAGGAAGCTGACCAGCACCTCTGCACCGACGGACACCTCGGTGACGTCCTCCTCGACCATGATCAGGCAGTTCGCCTCGGCCAGTGACGCGAGCAGGTGCGACCCGGACGTGCCGAGCGGCTGCACCAGGTACTCGCCGTTGTCCGCGTCGCGCAGCAGCTGGCCGCGCAGGAAGCCCCGGCGGCCCTTGGTCGACTGCAGCGGCGACAGCAGGCGTGCACTGACGGCGCGACGGTACGGGTTCTTCTTGCCCAGCGCGGCCCTGATCAGGGGCCTGACCAGCACCTCGAACACGACGAGCGCGCTCATCGGGTTCGCGGGCAGCAGGAACGTCGGCACGGCGTCCGGGCCGAGGCGGCCGAAGCCCTGCGCGGAGCCGGGGTGCATGCCGACGCGGGTGACGTCCATGTCGCCCAGGTCCGCGATCGCGGCCCTGACCTCGTCGCCGACCGTGCCGCCCACGCCACCGGCGATGACGACGATCTCGGAGAGCAGCAGCCTGCCCTCGATCACCTCGCGCAGCCGGCGCGGGTCGGCCGACATGATGCCGACCCGGCTTACCTCGGCGCCCGCGTCGCGTGCGGCGGCGGACAGCGCGTACGAGTTCACGTCGTAGACCTGGCCCTGGCCGGGCGTGCGGTCGACGTCGACGAGCTCCTCGCCGAGCGAGATGACGGACACGCGCGGACGTGGGTGCACGAGCACCTTGTTGCGTCCGACAGCGGCCAGCAGACCCACCTGAGCAGCACCGATGGACGCACCGCGGCGGACGGCGACGTCGCCGGTCTGCACGTCCTCACCGGTGCGGCGGACGAACCCGGCGGACGGCACGCTGCGGTTGACCGTCACCTTGGCCTGGTGGCCGTCGGTGTACCCGAGCGGCACGACCGCGTCGGCCAGCGTGGGCAGCGGCGCGCCGGTCGCGATCCGCACGGCCTGGCCGGGCTGCAGCCTGCGCGGCTGCCGGGAGCCGGCCGGGATCTCACCCACGACCGGCAGCTGCACGGGGCTCGCGTTCGCGCCGGACACGTCGACGCTGCGCACCGCGTAGCCGTCCACGGCGGCCTGGTCGAAGCCGGGCAACGCGCGTTCCGCGACGACCTCTTCGGCGCAGAGCAGGCCCTGCGACTCCGAGATCGCCACCCGCACGGGTGCGGGCCGCACCGCGGCCGCGATCACCCGAGCGAGCTGCTCGTCCACTGACCTCATGTGATTGGTCCTCGCGCTCAGGAGTTGTCGAGGCGTTCCCGCAACCACTCACGCAGATCGGGTCCGTACTCCGGGGTGTTGAGTGCGAAGTCAACCGCAGCCCGCAGGAATCCGGCGGGATTACCAAGATCGTGTCGCCCGCCGCGGTGGACCACCACGTGCACCGGGTGACCCTCGTTGATCAGCAGTGCGATGGCATCGGTGAGCTGCAGCTCCCCGCCGGCGCCGGGCGTGATGCGCTTGAGCGCGTCGAAGATCGCCCGGTCGAGGAGGTAGCGCCCGGCCGCCGCGAACGTCGACGGAGCGTCCTCCGGCTTCGGCTTCTCGACCATGCCGACGACCTGCTTGACGTCGTCGTTGCCGGTGTCGCGGACGTCGAACACGCCGTACGCGGAGATCTGCTCACGCGGGATGTCGAACGCCAGCAGGACGCTGCCGCCCTTCTCCTCGCGGACCTTCGCCATCTTCTTCAGGGCGTCGGTCGGCAGGATGATGTCGTCGGGCAGCAGCACCGCGACGGCCTCGTCCTCGCCGGTCAGGTTGCCCTCGGCACAGCCGACGGCGTGGCCCAGGCCGAGTGCCTGCTCCTGGATCGCGGTCTCCGCCTTGATCAGCTTGGGAGCGCGCTGGATCTTCTCGACGAGGTCGGCCTTGCCGCGCGCGGCCAGCGTCTCCTCGAGTTCGGGGTTCGCGTCGAAGTAGTTCGCGACCGCCGCCTTCTCCGGCGACGTCACGATGACCAGCTTCTTCGCGCCGGCCTCGGCCGCCTCGCGCGCCACGTACTCGATGGCGGGGGTGTCGACGAGGGGCAGCAGTTCCTTCGGCACGGCTTTGGTCGTGGGGAGGAAACGGGTGCCCAGACCGGCCGCGGGCACGATAGCGGTGTGGAAGGCGCTGCTCATGGGCTGCGATGCTAACGACATACCGAGGGATACCCATCATGACGTCCGATCTTCGTGACCGTAAGGCCACGTTGCGTTCACGGTTGCTGGCCTCGCGGCGCGCTCTGTCGCCCGAAGTCCGCGCTTCCGAAGCCGCCGCGCTGGCCGCGCACGTCGCCGCTCTGGACGTCACGCCTGATCAGACGGTGTGCGCGTTCCTCCCGGTCGGATCGGAGCCCGGTGACGCGTCGTGGCTCGACGGGCTGCGGTGCCGGGTGCTGCTACCGATCGTGACGGGCGACTCGCCGCTGGACTGGGCGGTGCACGACGGGCCGTCCGCGCTCGCGCCCGCCGGGTTCAAGCTGCTCGAGCCCACCGGTCCCCGGCTCGGCGCCTCGGCGATCGCTGGAGCCTCGCTGGTGCTCGTGCCCGCGCTGGCCGTGTCGGTGGACGGGGTGCGGATCGGGAAGGGGCAGGGTCACTACGACCGCTCGTTGCCGCTGGTCACAGCCCCGCTGGTCGGTGTCGTGCGGGACTGCGAGGTGCTCGCCGAGGTGCCTGGCGAACCTCACGACGTGCGGATGAACGGCGTGCTGACGCCCTCGGCAGGCCTGCGATGGTTGTGACTTTGACCTGGCATGTTTGCGCTCCGGGAAGGTCCTGAGCGAAAATCGTGTTGGCACTCACAACGGTCGAGTGCCAGAGCTAGGAGCAAACCCAGTGCCTACGTACCAGTACGCCTGCACCGCGTGTGAGCACCGGTTCGAGGCGGTGCAGTCGTTCAGCGACGCCTCCCTCACCGAGTGCCCCGAGTGCTCGGGCAAGCTGCGCAAGCTCTTCGGCGCCGTCGGCGTCGTCTTCAAGGGCAGCGGTTTCTACCGCACGGACAGCCGGTCGGGCTCGTCCAAGAGCGCGTCTGCCACGACGTCCTCTTCGGACTCGAAGCCGTCCGAGAAGAAGTCCTCGGACACGAAGTCCTCATCGGACTCGAAGGCCTCGACGAGCGCTCCGGCGGCCGCCGCGTCCTGAAGATCGCGAGTTGTCCACAACTTGCGCTCAGCCCCGTCCGACCTGCCTCCGACCGCCCTACGGTCGGAGGCATGAGCCTTTCCGCGACCGTTCTGGACCGGGTCCGCACGCTGTCACGCCGCCGCCCTACCGTTGCGTGGCGCCGTTTTCTGGCCCTGGGCTTGGCCCTGATGGCCCTGTTGACGTTCTTCTGGCCCGACGTGGGCCATCCGGCGGTCGTCGCGGCCAGAGATCTGCCGGCAGGCGTGTCGTTGTCCGCCTCCGACCTCCGGCTGGTCTCGCTGGCCTCACCCGTACCGGGGACCTTTCCCGATTCCGCCGAGCTGGTCGGCAGACCGCTGGCGTCCCCTGCGCGCGCAGGCGTCCCGTTGACGGACTTCGACCTCGCGAGCACCTCGGAAGAGCAGGCGTCGGTCGCCGTCCGGGTGGCTGACCAGGGCCTGGCCGACGTGGTGCGGCTGGGCAGCCGGGTCGACGTGGTGTCGTCGTCCGGCGAGGTGCTCGCGGAGAACGCGGCGGTGCGCGAGACACGCGGCGAAGTCGTCGTGCTCACGTTGCCGAGACTTAATGCAACTCGTGTGGCCGCGATGTCACTGGATCATGCATTAGCCGTTACTCTCCGCTGATGCTGAAGGGTTTCAAAGACTTTCTGATGCGTGGGAACGTCGTCGACCTGGCTGTGGCCGTGGTCATCGGCACGGCGTTCACCGCGATCGTCACCGCGTTCACCACAAGCCTCATCAAGCCGCTCATCGCCTCGCTCGGCAGTACCGAGACGAAGGGCCTCGGCTTCTACATCCGGTCAGGCAAGGAGGACACGTACCTCGACTTCAGCAACGTCATCAACGCCGCGATCAACTTCGTGATCGTGGCCGCTGTCGTCTACTTCGTCCTGGTGCTGCCGATCCAGAAGATCCAGGAGCGCCGCAAGAGGGGCGAGGAGGCCGGCCCGTCCGAGCCGACGGACGTCGAGCTGCTGATCGAGATCCGCGACCTGCTCGCGAACCGGCAGCAGACCACCCCGGTGCAGAACACGGCGCCGGACCGCCGCGGTCCCGCGATCTGATCTCCACCCGTCCCCGCCGAGACGAAGCGCGCACCCGCAGCCTCACCGCGGTCCCGCGCGCTTTGTCCTGGCCCAGCCAGCCGCCGGTGCGGCGAGACCGGCGAATCCTGAACCGCAGACCGTGAGCCGAGGCCTTCAGGACCTCGAAGTCTTCCGGGCGCAACGACGAGTCCGGCACCCGTGCTCGGACGTTCAGCAGCCGCCTGCGGCGTGTACGAGCTCAGTCGTACCAGCGAAGTCCGAAGGCCGAGCAGCGCCGCCACAACCGCGTCGAACGGCCCGCACGCCAGACGTTCTGCGATGTCAGCCCGCCGGCAACGCGCCCAAGCCGTTCAGCCACGTGGGCAGAGCCCGAAACCCACAACACCCGCCGCAACCGCGTCAACCGCGTCAACCGCCGTGATGCGGCGGCCTGTTCTCCCGGTACCAGGCCTCGCGGTCGTCCGGGGAGACCCCGCCACCGCGCTCGTCCGACGTCGTCTCCGGGAGCACGTCGCCGAACACCTCGGCCAACCGGCGACGACGCGCTGCGGCGTCGTCGTCGGCCGGCTTCGGCGACTCACTCTTCGTCAAGACCACTCAGCTGTTCGATCACGTAGGGCACCAGAGCCGACAGCGTCGCCATGCCGTCGCGGACCGCGGAGCGTGAGCCCGCGAGGTTCACGACGAGCGTGCTGCCGGAGACGCCTGCGAGGCCGCGCGAGATGCCCGCGTCGACCGCCCCCGCGGCCAGCCCGGACGCCCTGAGGGCTTCCGCGATGCCGTGGATCGGCCGGTCGAGCACGCCCTGCGTGGCGTCGGGGGTGACGTCGCGCGGGGACACGCCTGTGCCGCCCACGGTGACCACGAGGTCGACGCCACCGATGACGGCCGTGTTGAGAGCGGCCCGGATGTCGACCACCTCACCCTCGACCGCGACGGTGCCGTCGACGATGAAGCCCACTTCTTCCAGAAGTTCGGTGACGAGAGGCCCGGAGTTGTCGTCCTGCTCGCCGTGCGCCACCCGGTCGTCCACGATCACGACCAAAGCGCGGCCAAGGCGCTGCGCGCTGCGTTCCATACCGATCACCGTAGCGGGAGTCTGACTTCGAAGCGGCAGCCAGGACCGTGGTTCTGGACGCCAATTCGCCCGTGGTGCGCGTCGACGAGGCCTCGCGCGATGGAAAGACCCAGTCCGGCACCGGACGGATTGCGTGCGGACGAGCCGCGGAATCCCACGTCGAAGACCTGTGGCAGCACGTCATCGGGTATGCCGCCGCACGCGTCGTCCACCCGCACCACCGCCTCAGGTCCGTCCACATCGACCTGCACGGCCACCGAGCCGCCCGCCGGTGTGTGGCGGATGGCGTTGGACACAAGGTTGCGCACGACACGCATCAGTTCCGGATCAGAGCCCTTCACGACAGGCCACGCGCGAGCGTCCGCGCGCAACTCGACACCCTCGCGCGCGGCGACGGGACGGGACGCGGCGACCACGTCGCTGACCACGTCGGCCAGAGCCACGTCGTGCATCGGCAGGTTCAACGCGCCCGCGGTGATCCGCGAGAGCTGGAACAGGTCGTCCACCAGCTTCGAGAGGTGGTCGGCCTCCAGGGCGATCTGCTTGGCGTAGACGGCGACCTCGCCCGGCTCGGAGACGACCCCGTCCTCCAGCGCCTCGGTCATCGCCCGGATCCCGGCCAACGGCGTCCGCAGGTCGTGGCTGATCCACGCCACCAGCTGCCGCCGCGCCGCCTCGGCCTCGCGCTCCCACATGGTGCGCCGCGCGATCGCCCGGCCCAGCATGATCGAGAACGGCACGGTGACCAGCCCGACGACCAGGCACGCCATCAGCGTGGCGTTGAGCATCGGCGTGAACATGAACCCGCTGACCACCAGCACGCCGGCGATGGTCGCGACCACCGGCACGATGACCATGACGGTCATCGCGGTGGTGAGGGAGACGCGGCTCAGTCGATCGAACACGGGTCATACCTGTAGCCGACGCCCCACACCGTGCTCAGCCGCCGGGGCTTCGCCGGGTCTTCCTCGATCTTCTCCCGCAACCGTCGCACGTGGACGGTCACGGTCGACTGGTCGCCGAACTGCCAGCCCCACACCCGCTCCAGCAGCTCCGCCCGCCCGAACGCCTTGCCGGCGTTGCCGATGAAGAAGGCCAGCAGGTCGAACTCACGGGTCGTCAGCTGCAACGGCCGCCCGTCCAGCGTCGCGGTGTGCGCGGCCACGTCCAGCACGAGGTTCCCGTCCCGCACCACCCGCGGCTCATAGGCCCGATGCGAGCGCCGCAGCACCGACGAGACGCGCAACGCCAGCTCACGCGGGCTGAAGGGCTTGGTGACGTAGTCGTCCGCGCCGATCTGCAGCCCGGCGATGCGGTCTTCTTCCTCGCCCAGCGCCGTCAGCATGACGACGGGCGTGCTCCCGCGTTCCCGGATCCGCCGGCACACCTCAAGACCGTCGATGCCCGGCAACATCAGGTCCAGCACCACGATGTCCGGCTCGCTCGCCCCCATCAGCCGCAGCGCCTGCTCCCCGTCACCGGCGAGCTCGACCTCGTACCCGGCGTGTTCGAGGTAGCGGCGCACCACGTCGCGCACCGTCGTGTCGTCGTCGACGACCAGGACCCGTTCCACCACGTCACCACGCTAAGCCACGAACGCCCGCACGGCCCGTGTCTGTCACGAGGACGTAAGAAGAGACCCCTTCCTGTGTGCGGGGCAGGTGCGCACAGCAAGGGGTCTCTCCGGGGTCGTCACGCTCGGTCTCCGGCGGGCGGCGGATGCCGGACACCGAGCGTCCCCCGACCTATCCCACCTCGACACCGTCGAGGGTGGCTTCCACCGTCCTGTTGTCGGACAGCGTGATCGTGACCTTGTCGCCGGGAGCCTTGGACCGCACGGCGGCCACCAGGGTGTCCGACTCGTCGATGCGGCGGTCACCGAACTTCGTGATCACGTCTCCGGCCTTGAGCCCGGCCTTCTCCGCGGCACCGCCGGAGGTGATCTCGGAGATGCGGGCGCCCTGCTCGGTCGACTCGACCTTCACACCGAGCACCGTCTGCTTGGGCTTGCCGGTCTTCACGATCTCGTCGATCGTGCGGCGTGCCTGGTCCATCGGGATCGCGAAGCCGATGCCGACCGACCCGGCCTGGCCGCCGGCGGAGTTCGGGCTGTAGATCGCGGAGTTGATGCCGACGACCTGGCCCTGCATGTTCACCAGCGGCCCGCCCGAGTTGCCGGGGTTGATCGCGGCGTCGGTCTGGATGGCGTTCAGCACGGTCGCCTGCGAGTTGCGGGCGTCGCCACCGGCCGAGACCGGGCGGTTCACCGAGCTGACGATGCCGGAGGTGACGGTGCCGGACAGTTCGAACGGCGAGCCGATCGCGACGACGCCCTGGCCGATCTTCATGTCACCGGAGTTGCCGAGCTGGACGACCGGCAGGCCGGAGACGCCGTCGGCCTGGATGACGGCGATGTCGGAACTCGGGTCGCGGCCGAGGATCTTGGCGGACGCCGTCCTGCCGTCCTGGAACACGACCTTGATGTCACCACCGGAGGCGGCGCCCTCGATGACGTGGTTGTTCGTCACGATCTGGCCGTTGCCGGAGATGACGAACCCGGAGCCCTCTCCGGCGCCGGACCGCGTCACGACCTGGATCTGGACGACGGACGGCAGCAGCTTGTTCGCCACGTCCTCGACCGAACCCGCGGGCGCGTTCGAGGTCTGCGAGGCCGGGCGGGGCGTGTCGAGCGAGCTCACGGACGACGAGTCGTTCGCGAAGTTGTAGCCCAGGTAGCCACCGAGGCCACCGGAGAGCCCGCCCACGAGCAGCACGAGCGCCGCGACGCCCGCCACGACCTTCCCACGGCCCTTGGACTGCGGCGGGACGGGTGGCGGCTGGTAGCCGGGCGGGAGGTAGTACTGACCCGTCTGAGGACCCGTGTGCGGACCGGGCTGCGGTCCGCCGAAGGGGCCCGGCTCCGCGCCGAACTGCGCGGTCGTGGCACCGAGGCCGAGCGGGTGAGGTTGGCCGGACCCTGGAGGTGGAAGCTGCTGGCCGGGTCCGGACCCGCCGAGCTGCGCCTGACCCGCGTCAGGTGCTGGCACCTGCGGCTGGGCCGAAGAGTAAGAGGCGGGCAGGTCGCCCAGGCCCGCAGGGGCGCTGGGTGCCCCAGCCTGGCCGGATCCCCCCTGCAAAGGATCCGGCTGGCCGGGATCCGGCAGCGACGGGCCCTGCTCCCGCGCGCCGGAGTCTGTCTGACCGGCGCTCGTCGGCACAGAGCTGGACTCTTCCGGCTGCGGCGCTGGCTTGTTGCTCTCGGTCATGGCCATAGTCTCGCGGCCCGTCCTGAGAGAACCCTTAGACCAGCCTGGGAGCTAGTTGTGTGTTCCCCGGAGGCGCTGGGCGATCTGCTCGGGCGTCACGTCGTTGATCCACACGGCCTCACCGGACTCCGAGCCCGCGAGGTACTTGAGCTTGTCCTTCGTCCTGAGCACGGAGAAGACCTGCAGGTGCAGCCACATCTCGTCGCGGCCCGCGTTGACCGGTGCCTGGTGCCAGGCGGCGATGTAGGGCAGCGGCCGGTCGTAGAGCGCGTCCAGCCGGTGCAGCACCTTCAGGTAGAGCGACGCGAAGTCGTCGCGCTCCACAGAGGACAGCGCGGCGATGTCGGGCACCTGGCGCCGCGGGGCCAGCACGACCTCGACGGGCCAGCGGGCGGCGGCGGGCACGAAGGCGACCCAGTGCGGGGATTCTTCGATCACACGCGCGCCCGCGCGCAGCTCGGCCTCCAGCACGTCACCGAACAACGGGCGCCCGTGCTCGGCGTAGTAGTCCAGAGCCGCGTTGAGCATCCGTTCGGTGCGCGGTGTCACGAACGGGTAGGCGTAGATCTGGCCGTGCGGGTGCGAGAGCGTCACGCCGATCTCTTCGCCGCGGTTCTCGAACGGGAAGACCTGTTCGACCCCTGGCAACGTTGACAAGTAGGCGACGCGGTCCGCCCAGGCGTCCACGACGGTGCGCACGCGCGACTCGGAGAGCTCGCCGAACGACTTGTTGTGGTCCGACGTGAAGCACACGACCTCACAACGCCCACGGCCTGGCGCGCGCGCGAACAGCGACTCACCATCCACAGTGGACGGCACGTCCGGCACGTTCTGGGCCAGCGAGGGGAACCGGTTCTCGAACACCACGACGTCGTAGTCGGCTTCGGGGACCTCGGTGGGCCGGCCCGGCGTCGACGGGCACAACGGGCAGAGATCCGCCGGCGGCTTGTACGTGCGCGTCTGGCGATGAGCCGCCATGGCGACCCACTCGCGGGTCAACGGGTCCAGCCGGACTTCCGACATCGGCTGGGTCTCGGGAAGGTCCCGGGTGTCCACCGCAACTCTCGGTGGCGCCTCAGCGCTGTCGTCGAAGTAGATGATCTCCCGGCCGTCCGCCAGCTTTCCCGCGGTACGCCTCACGCCAACTCCTCGCCACTTCCCGGAACATGAGCCAACACCAACTCGCCGACCTGTTCGGAGAGGATCGCCCGCGCGTCGTCCGGCAAACCCTCGTCCGTCACCAGGACGTGCGCCTCGTCGAGGTCAGCGATCGTGGAAATGCCGACCGTGCCCCACTTCTCGTGGTCCGCGACCACGACGACGCGTCCTGCTGCGTCGACGAGGGCGCGGTCCGTCTCACTCTCGTTGAGGTTCGGGGTCGTGAAGCCGGAGCGCTCGGCCATGCCGTGCACGCCCAGGAACACCACGTCCAGGTGCAGCGAGCGCAGCGCCTGCACGGCCACGGGGCCCACCAGCGCGTCGGACGGCGTGCGCACGCCACCGGTCAGCACGACCGTGCGGTCCGTGCGCCCGCTCTGCTGCAGCACGTCCGCGACGCGGATCGAGTTCGTGACGACGGTCAGGTCCGGGATGTCGTCGAGGAACCGGGCCAGCGTCCACGTCGTGGTGCCGGCGGACAGGCCGATGGCGGTGCCGGGACGCACGAGGCCCGCGGCAGCGGCCGCGATCGCCTCCTTCTCGGGCAGCTGCCGCACCGACTTGGCCTCGAAGCCGGGCTCGTCGGTCGAGCGCCCGACGACGGACGTCGCACCGCCGTAGACCTTCTCCACCAGGCCGCGCGCGGCGAGCACGTCGAGATCGCGGCGCACGGTCATGTCCGAGACGCCGAGCCGCACGACGAGGTCGCTGACGCGCACCGCACCCGTACGACGGACCTCTTCGATGATTACCGCTTGCCGCTGACGTGCCAGCACCTCACACCTCTTCCCTGAGGACGACGACGTCCCCGGCTCGCACGGTGAGGCGTCCGGAGACCTGCGCGCCGGACAACACGTCGACACCGGACGCCTCGACCTGCACGTCGGTGCCGGTGTGGTTGACGGCGAAGAGGAACGATACGTCGCCCTTGCGCCGCACGAGCTCGATCGGCGAAGGCGACACCGCGACGCCCGCGCCGGAAAGCGCGTTTTCCACCGTTCGGCCGAGACCGCCCTCGTCGAGATCGCAGGCCACGTACCAGGCGACACCGTTGCCGAACGCGTTGCGCGTCACCGCCGCGACGCCGGGCAACGGCCCGTCCGCGTAGGAGACAACGGTGTCAGCGGTGCGCGTGTGCAGGTGCTCCGTCCACAACGAGGCGGTAGAGCCGTCGGTCAGCGAGACCGTCTCGTTCTCCCTCAGCGGGTAGAACTCCTCGGACCAGACACCCAGCACGTCCCGGAACGCGCCGGGGTACCCGCCGAGTCGCACTCGCGTGTACTGGTCGGCGACACCGGACAGGTACGTGACCACGACATGGCCACCGCCCGCGACGTAGTCCGCGATGACGGCGGCGTGCGCGTCGGACACCGCGTAGAACGCCGGTACGACCACCAGCGAGTACTTCGAGAGGTTCGTGCCCGGCGCCACGAAGTCGACCGTGACACCGGCCTGCCAGAGCGCCTTGTAGTACCCGAGAACGTGCTGCCAGTAGTCGAAGTCGTTGGTCGGGTGGGCTTCCTGGCGCAGCGCCCAGCCGGACTGGAAGTCGAACAGGACCGCCACCGAGGCGTCCACAGTGGAGCCGACGACCTCGGCCAGCTTCGCGTACTCGGCGCCGACCTCGCAGACCTCGCGGTACACCTTGGTGTCCGTGCCGGCGTGCGGGACCATCGCCGAGTGGTAGCGCTCGCTGCCACCGCGCGACTGCCGCCACTGGAAGAACAACGTGCCGTCCGCGCCGCGCGCGATGTTCTGGAACGAGTGCCGCCGCTGCTCCCCCGGCAGTTTGGCGATGTTGCGCCGCTGCCAGTTCACCGCCGACGTCGAGTTCTCCATCAGCAGCCACGGCTTGCCGCCGGCGAGGCCGCGCACGAGGTCCGCGGACATCGCGAGCTCGATGTGCCGGTCCGGCGACTGGGCCTCGGTGTAGTGGTCGTTCGAGACGAAGTCGACCTCGCGGGCCCACTTCCAGTAGTCGAGGTCGCCGAACGTCCAGTTGACCATGAAGTTCGTGGTGATCGGCACGCCGGGCGTGATCATGCGCAGCACGTCGCGCTCGGCCTTGTAGAGCTCGAGGATCGCGTCGTCGGAGAACCTGTCGTAGTCCAGCACGTGTGCCGGGTTCGCGAACGTCGGCGTCACGCGCGGGGGCAGGACCTGCGCGAAGTCGGTGTAGCCCTGGCTCCAGAACGCCGTGGACCACGCGTCGTTGAGCTGGTCGAGCGTGTAGCGGCTCGACAGCCACTCGCGGAACGACGCGGCGCACGTGTCGCAGTAGCAGCGCTTCACGTGGCACGCGTACTCGTTGCCGACGTGCCAGGCGGCCAGCGCGGGGTGGTCGCGGTAGTGCGAGGCCATCTCGGCCGCGAGCGCCGTCGCGCGGTCGCGGTAGATGGGCGACGACGGGCAGTACGCCTGCCGTGAGCCGTGCGAGAGCCGCACGCCGTCCGCGCGGACGGGCAGCATCTCGGGGTACTCGGTGGTGAGCCACGGCGGGGGCGCGGCGGTCGCGGTCGCGAGGTCGACGCGGATGCCGCCGGCGTGCAGCAGGTCCATCACGCGGTCGAGCCAGTCGAACCGGTACTCGCCCTTGCTGACCTCGATCTTCGCCCAGCTGAAGATGCCCAGGCTGACCATGGTCACCCCGGCGCGCTGCATGAGCTCGACGTCCTCGGCCCAGACGTGTTCGGGCCACTGCTCGGGGTTGTAGTCAGCCCCCCAGCCGAGGCCAGGCAGGTCTGTGGGCCATGTCGTCACGGGCGCAAGCGTGGCCGACAACAACCCCCAACGTCAACACAAGCAAACACAACTTCGCGTTGGGGTCTGTTCGGCCCGCGACCGGGACAAGTACCGGGAAATGCCCCACACGTGGCTGTGCAGCGGTTTAACAGCTCCGTAACGGGACTTGACAGGATGTGTGCCTGGGACCACATTGTGCGCAACTTTGTTGGAGTCCTGTTCGGTTCGCACGAGCGAGTGTCACCTGTAGGAGCGATGATGGTTCTGCACACGCCTGGTTCCACTCCGTTACCGCATTTCGGTCGGCGAACGATGCTGCGAGTCATGCTGGCCGGGGCCGGCGTCGCCGCGACCGGCGGCTTGCTCTCAGCGTGCGGCGGCGGTTCGAGCACGGGCGGTGACTCGAAGGTCGTCACCTTCGGCAACAACCTGTCCGACCAGGTGCCGAAGGACGCGATCACCGCGGCGGTGAAGGCCTTCGAGGCCCAGTCCGGCGGGCTCTCCGTCACGATCAACACCAAGCAGCACGAGCAGTACCAGGAGCAGATCAACAACTACCTGCAGGGCAAGCCGGACGACGTGCTCGCGTGGTTCGCCGGCTACCGCATGCGGTTCTTCGCCGACCAGGGCCTCACCGGCGACCTCAGCGACCTCTGGAGCAAGGTCGGCGGCAACTACTCCGACGCCCTCAAGCAGGCGTCCACGGGCACCGACGGCAAGCAGTACTTCGTGCCGTTCACCCAGTACGCGTGGGGCATGTTCTACCGCAAGAGCGTGTGGCAGGAACGCGGCTACGCGGTGCCGAAGACGCTCGACGAGCTCGTCGCGCTCGCGACGAAGATGAAGGCCGACGGCCTCGTCCCGATCGCCTTCGCGCAGAAGCAGGGCTGGCCCGCCATGGGCACGTTCGACCAGCTCAACTTCCGCACCAACGGCTACCAGTTCCACGTCGACCTGCTGGCGGGCAAGGAGGACTGGCAGGACAAGCGGGTCAAGGACGTGTTCGACACCTGGAAGCGGCTGCTGCCGTTCCACCAGGAGAACGCGCTGGGCCGCGACTGGCAGGAAGCCGCGCAGTCGTTGCAGCAGAAGAAGTCCGGCATGTACCTGCTCGGCGCGTTCCTGGGCCAGCAGTTCCCGGACGCGGAGAAGGAGGACCTGGACTTCTTCCCGTTCCCGGAGATCAACCCCACGCACGGCATCGACACGGTCGAGGCGCCGATCGACGGCTACATGATGGCGAAGAAGCCGTCCAACTCCGACGGTGCCCTGAAGCTGATGGAGTACCTGTCGTCCGCCGAGCCGCAGCTCGCCTACCTGAAGGCCGACCCGACCGCGGTCGCGACCAACCAGAAGGCGGACCAGGCCGGCTACAGCCCGCTGCAGAAGAAGGTGGCGGACACGATCAAGAACGCCAAGCACATCACGCAGTTCCTCGACCGCGACACCGACCCCGGTTTCGCGAGCGAAGCGGCCACCAACGGCCTCATCTCGTTCATCAAGGACCCGAACAACATCGACTCCGTGCTCAAGGGCATGGCTGATCAGGCGAAGAACATCTTCAAGTGACCGCGTTGCAGGAGAAGCCGAAGGCGGTGGCCCCCTCCGGGCCGCCGCCTCGTCGGCGTGGAAAGCGTGCCACGGCCCTCGCCGGCACGGACAAACTGGTGCTGGCGCTCATGCTCGGCATCCCCACGGTCGTGCACCTGCTGTTCGTGTGGATTCCGACGCTGGGCTCGGTCGCGTTGTCGTTCAGCAGGTGGAACGGCATCGGCGGCTTCGAGGACATCGAGTGGATCGGTGTCGGGAACTACGTCGAGATCTTCACCGAGTACCCGCGGTTCTGGCCTGCGGTGCAGCACAACCTGATCTGGTTGCTGTTCCTGCTGATCGTGCCGACCTCGGCGGGTCTGCTGCTCGCCGTGCTGCTGGACCGCGAGCTCCGGTTCAGCCGGATCTACCAGAGCGCGCTGTACATGCCGATGGTGCTGTCGCTCGCGCTGGTCGGGTTCATCTGGCAGCTGATCTACACGCCGGACGGCGGCCTGCTGAACTCGGTGCTGGGCCTCGACAAACCGGTCGACTGGATCGGCGACTCGGACATCAACCTCTACGCGGTGATGGTCGCGGCGGCGTGGCGGCACACCGGCTACATCATGCTGCTGTACTTGGCGGGCCTGAAGTCCGTGGACCCGGCGTTGAAGGAGGCCGCATCACTCGACGGCGCCTCGGCGTCGCAGACGTTCTTCCGCGTGACCTTCCCGGTGATGAAGCCGGTGAACATCGTGGTCGCCGTGGTGACGGTGATCGAGGCCCTGCGGGCGTTCGACATCGTGTACGTCATCAACAAGGGGCGCAACGGTCTGGAGCTGCTGTCGGTGCTGGTGACCGACAACATCATCGGTGAGGCTTCGCGCATCGGCCGTGGTTCCGCGGTCGCGGTGATCCTGCTGACGATCTCGCTCGGCGTCATCATCCCGTACCTGTACCAGGTGTTCAGCAAGGAGAACCGGACGTGACGGCCACGCTGGAACGGCCTTCGGTGCCGGTGAAGAAGACCAGGCCGATCACGCCGGCACGGGTCGCGCTGCACGTCTTCCTGGTCCTGACGTGCCTGATGACGCTGGCGCCGCTGCTGTGGGCGGTCTACGCGTCGCTGAGGACGTACGACGACACGTCGGTCAACGGCTACTTCTCCGTCGCGAAGTCGCTGACGTTCGAGAACTTCGCGAAGGCGTGGGAGATCGGCGACCTGCCGCACTTCTACTGGAACACGTTCCTGATCACCGTGCCCGCCCTGCTCGTCACGCTGCTGCTGAGCTCGATGGTGGCGTTCGCGGTGTCGCGGTTCAGCTTCAAGTTCAACATCGCGCTGCTGATGCTGTTCACCGCGGGCAACCTGTTGCCGCAGCAGGTGATCGTGACGCCGCTGTGGCGGCTGTACCGGCTGATCGAGCTGCCGGCGTGGATGTCGGAGAGCGAGTCGCTGATCGACTCACCGCTCGGCGTCATCCTGATCCACATCGCGTTCCAGATGGGCTTCTGCACGTTCGTGCTGTCGAACTACATGAAGACCATCCCGTACGAGCTGACCGAGGCCGCCAGGGTCGACGGGGCGTCGGTGTTCCGGCAGTACTGGCAGCTGACCCTGCCGTTGTGCCGGCCGGTGCTCGCCGCGCTGGCGACGCTCGAGTTCACCTGGATCTACAACGACTTCCTGTGGGCGTTGGTGCTGATCCAGGACGGCGACAAGATGCCGGTCACCTCGGCGCTGCAGAACCTCAAGGGCACGTTCTTCACCGACAACAACCTGATCGCCGCGGGGTCGTTGCTGGTCGCGTTGCCCACGCTGGTGGTGTTCTTCGTGCTGCAGCGGCAGTTCGTGGGCGGACTGACGCTGGGGTCGACGAAGGGCTGAGAGCGCGGAACGGAAAAGGGGCGAGGTGCCCG
>NZ_JAXAVV010000040.1:0-49603 GCF_033949925.1 Lentzea kristufekii | reverse complement strand
GCGCGTTGCGTAGATGGGCGCGTTGGTGGGGTGGCTTCGTCACGAGTCGTGCCAAGAGCGGGCCACATCAGAGGAGGGGTGTCAAACAGACGAAAAGCGTGTCCGTTTGACACCCCTCCTCTGGTGCAGCAAGTGCTGTGGCACGACTCGTGACGAAGCCACCCCACCCGGACCGTTTGGTAAGTACGGCTCGCCTTCGGCTTCGCGGATGAGTTGCGTGCCCATGACCGTGTGCTGCCATGGCCCGTCCGGGACGCCGAAGGCCCCGGTGGTGTGACACCACCGGGGCCTTCGTCCATACCAACCAGGTCTTGGTGACCTGCGGTCTTAGGCGACCGCGATCTCCACCGCGTGCACGCCGGGGCCCGACGCCGACACGTCGGCCTGGCCGTTGCCGGTGCGGTGCAGGGCGCGGACGGTCCAGCTGCCCGGCGCCGCGAAGAAGCGGAAGTCGCCCTCCGGGGAGGTGACCACCTCCGCGGTGAACTCGCCGGTCGAGTCGAGCAGGCGGACGAAGGCGCCGCCTACCGGGGTGCCGTCGGAGACGACCTTGCCCTCGAGCACGGTTTCGGTGGTGCCCGCGTCGATCGTGCCGCCCTGAGCGGGGGCGCCGCAGCCGTTGGACATGATGATCAGGCCTCCTTGCCGGAACCGAGTTCGATCGGCACGCCGATGAGCGAGCCGTACTCCGTCCAAGAACCGTCGTAGTTCTTGACGTCTTCGTGGCCGAGCAGCTCGCGCAGGGCGAACCAGGTGTGCGAGGAGCGCTCGCCGATGCGGCAGTACGCGATGGTCTTGCGGCTGCCGTCGAAGCCCGCTTCGGCGTAGAGCGCGCGGAGTTCGTCGTCGGACTTGAAGGTGCCGTCCTCGTTGGCCGCCTTGGACCACGGGACGTTCACGGCCGAGGGGATGTGGCCGCCGCGCTGGGCCTGCTCCTGCGGGAGGTGGGCCGGGGCGAGCAGCTTGCCGGAGAACTCGTCGGGGGAGCGCACGTCGACGAGGTTCTTGTTGCCGATGGACTCGACGACCTCGTCGCGGAACGCGCGGATCGAGAGGTCCTGCTCCTGGGCCTTGTAGGAGGTGGCCTCGCGGACGACCTCTTCCTTGTCCAGGGGGCGGCCGTCGAGTTCCCACTTCTTGCGGCCGCCGTCGAGGAGCTTGACGTTGGTGTGGCCGTAGAGCTTGAAGTACCAGTACGCGTAGGCCGCGAACCAGTTGTTGTTGCCGCCGTAGAGGACGACGGTGTCGTCGTTGGAGATCCCCTTGGCCGAGAGCAGCTTCTCGAAGCCCTCGCGGTCGACGAAGTCGCGGCGGACCGGGTCCTGGAGGTCGTTCTTCCAGTCGATCTTCACGGCTCCGGGGATGTGTCCGCCGTCGTACGCGGTGGTGTCCTCGTCGACCTCCGCGAACACGACGCCGGGCGCCTGGAGGTTCTCTTCGGACCAGGCGGCCGAGACCAGCACGTTCTCACGGCTCATGGGAAGTTGCTCCTGTAGTAGTGCGTGTCGTCATTGCGGTCGAGCGAAGGCTGGTACGTACCTGCGCAGCACCAGGTACATCTCGCACCCGAGGCACAGGCCGAGCGCCGCGTTGAGCAGTGCTGCCACCAGGGCCATGCCGGTTGCCACCATGCCGAGCGTGGTGAGGCCCGTGGCGTAACCGAGGGTGCCGATCAGTGCGAAGACGAAGCCGACTCCCTGGGCGAACCGCAGCGGGGCGGCTTCCTCGCGTTCGGTGGTCGGGGTCAGGCGCGGCTGAATCGCGTAGCGGTAGACGTGACCCCACGGGTTCAGCTTCAGCGAGATGAACGCGCATATCGCGAAGAGCACCGTCTGGGCGGCGAGGAGCCGCCACCAGCCGGTGAGCAACACGATCGCGAGGATGACGGCGGTCATCCAGGCGGAGAAGCGCGGTCCGCGCGGGTCTACAGGGGAGTCTTTGGGCACGACGACCTCCGGGCAAACGGACGAGAGGAATCAGTCCGGCAGAGGTAGCTGATGGGCGTCAAGCAGCCCAGTTCAGCTCGTCGTGCGACACAGGCTGCTGCGCGTGCGGCACAGGTCAACCGCGCGTCGCTTCGTGAGCAGCAAGGTCATGCCAGCGAGGGTAGCCCTCAATCCCTCGGTGCGGGAGGTATGTCCATCTGGTGGAACAACGCAGGTTCACCCGACCGGATTAGGGCAAATGCGGTCGCAGCGCCGCCAGCAACGAGTCGCGTTTCGGCACGCCACCGACTCGCAACACCTCGGTGCCGTCCGATGTCAGGGCGAGCGTCGTGGGGGTGCGCATGACGCCGAGCTTGGTCGTGACGTCCGGGAGGTTCGTGACGTCGAGCTCGGCGTGGGTGAGGCCGTCCGTGCGGTCGGCGAGGTCGCGCAGGACCACCTTCGCGTGCCGGCACGGCGCGCAGAACGTCGTGGAGAGCTGGACCAGCGTGACCCCCGGCGCGAGCAGGTCGCGCACGGGGGCGGGCAGGTCGATCGAGTCCTTCGCACGGGAGATGCGGCCCTCGCGGACCTTGAGCAGCACACCGATCGCGCCGGCCGCGGCCAGCGCGCCCAGCAGCGCCCACACACCAGTCATCGCTGGACCAACGGTACATCCGCGATCTCACCGGAGAGCTTGAACGCACCGCTCTCCACCTCGACGGCGGTAGGCGTGGCGCTGAACGGCAACGTGCCGGGGTCGATCTTGATCGCGAGCGCCTGACGCAGCTGCGGGATGATCTGCTTCAGCGAGGCGTCGTCCAGCTCGATGTCGTCGATGTTGATCTGAATGGCACCGCTGACCAGCGCGATCTGCCCGTACGCGGTGAGTGTGATGACCTTGCCGGCGACGTTGGTCTGGCCGGAGAGCTTCACCGCGGCGGTCGTCTTGGGGGCTTTCGGGTCGGCCGGGGTCTGCGTGGCGACGCGGTTGTCCGGCTCGATCGAGAGCTTGTCGAACGGCGTCACCTGGTTGGCCAGCCGGTTCAGGTCCATCGCCTTGATCCGGACGCTGCCCTTGACGGTGTCGATGGTCGCCTTGGAGACGTTGCCCGCGAGCAGGTCCGCGAGTTCCACGCGGGTGTGCAGCAGGTCAGCCTCGACGTCGAGGTCGCGCAGGTCGACGCCCTGCTGCTCGTTGCGGATCGGCACGCCGTAGGCGCGGATCTCGACGTGCTGGTAGTCGCCGCGCAACGCCTGCAGGGTGAACGGGAACCCGTTGATGCGCACCGACGGGTCCTCGTTGAGCTGCAGCTTCTCCCGCATCCGCTGCGCGATCTGGTACTCACCGGCCGCCGCCAGCGCGAAGTCGGCGGCGACGAGCAGCACGCCCAGCACGATCACCGTGATGATGAGGAACTTCCCGCGACGGGACTTCTTCTTTCGCGGCCGTGCGGGGGTCTGCGCAGTCATTCCTCGTCCTCGACGTTAACGGCGATCCATGCCGCCATCCGGTCTACCAGGTCTGGAGTCGCGGCCGATTCGGCGTGCCGCATGCCGGGTTCGATCCACAACTCGGCATGTCCGGAGGACGCGCGGTGCAAGGACCTGGCGTGGTCCACGGAGAAATAGTGGTCCAGGTCACCGTGCACGATCAGCAGTGGGGTCGGTGTGATGCGTCCGACCACCTCGAGCGGACTCTCCGGCGCTTGTACCCAGCTGCCGCCGAGCCGAACCCCGAGCGCGCGTGCCGCGAGCTTGCCGTGCGGCTGCTCCAGCAACCAGTGCACCCGGCGCATGGGAGCGGTCTCGCGCGACCACCACCGGGCGGGGCCGCTCACCGAGACCACGGCGTCCGGTCTGGTCTCCCCCAGCGCCGCGTGCCGCAGGACGATCGAGGCGCCCATCGAGAACCCGACGGTCGCGATCTTCGAGTACCCGAGCTCGCGCGCCTTGAGAACGGCGGCCTCGATGTCGTGGACCTCGTCCGCGCCGACCGTGCAGCGTCCTTCGGAGCGTCCGTGCCCGCGGAAGTCGAACGCCACGACGCCGGCCTTCCTGGCCATCCGGGCGAGCACGCGGGAGACGTACGGCCTGCGCACGTGGTTCGTGAACCCGTGTCCCACAACGAAAGCGAGGTCGCTTTCGCTCTTGTGGTGGACGCCGTGCAGACGCACCCCATCGTGTGACATGGATGTAACAGGCGTGACGCTTGTGGAAACAAGTGTGAGCACGGCTTCTTGACCTGGGACTTTCTCGGGGTGCACCGGTATTGTCTCCGTCATCCGCAGGCAACGGGGCCCGGTCACCGTACGCCGCTGGTCTGGTCATGGTGACCGTCCACGGCCGATTTGGAGGGCGCCGCGATGAGCATCGACGTGCTTCTGCTTACGACAGACCCGGACCCGGAGGCTGTTCTTCCGGCACTGGCTCTGCTTCCCCACGCCGTGCGCCCCTTGCGCCCCGAGGTCTCCGCGCTTCTCGAAGCCGGTCCTCACGACATCGTGCTGATCGACGCCCGCACGGACCTGGTCGGCGCGCGCTCGCTGTGCCGCCTGCTCGACTCGTCCGGTGTGGACGTGCCCGTGGTGGCCGTCGTCACCGAGGGCGGCCTGGTCGCGGTCAACTCCGACTGGTCCGTCGACGAGATCCTGCTGCCGAACTCCGGCCCCGCCGAGGTCGACGCCCGCCTGCGGCTGGTCCGCTCGCGGCGCGGCACCACCGCGCCCGGTGGCGACGGCGCGATCCAGCTCGGCGACCTCGTGATCGACGAGGCCACCTACACCGCCCGCCTCAAGGGCCGCCCGCTCGACCTCACCTACAAGGAGTTCGAGCTGCTCAAGTACCTCGCGCAGCACGCGGGCCGGGTCTTCACCCGCGCTCAGCTGCTGCAGGAGGTCTGGGGCTACGACTTCTTCGGCGGCACCCGCACGGTCGACGTCCACGTGCGACGGCTGCGCGCCAAGCTCGGCCCCGAGCACGAGGCTCTCATCGGCACGGTCCGCAACGTGGGCTACAAGTTCGTCCGCCCGCCGCGTCCCGGCTCGTCGCGCCGTCCGGCCGAGGTGACCGAGATGGAGATCGACGACTCCGCCCACGTCCTGGATGAGCGTTTGATCGCGCGGTAGGTTCGCCTTTGTGGCGCAACTGAGCTGGTTCGAGGAGCTGACGGCCGACCAGGCCGCCGAGGTGACGGGTCTGCTGGAGGCGGCCCAGGGCACCGATGGCGTGGCCCCGGTCGGCGAGGCCGTGCGGCTGCGGATGCGCCCCGGCGCGACAGGCGGCAGGCACCTCCTCGCGCACCTGAACGGCGAGCTCGCCGGGTACGCGCACGTCGACCTGATCGGTGACTCCGGTGGCAACAAGGTCGCCGAGCTCGCCGTGCACCCGAAGCACCGCCATCAGGGCGTGGGCGAGGCACTGGTCAAGGCACTCCCGCAGGAGTCCCTGCGGATCTGGGCGCACGGCGGCCACCCGGACGCCGAGAAGCTCGCGGAGAAGCTCGGCTTCCGCAAGGTGCGCGAGCTGCTGCGGATGCGGCTGCGCGTCGACAACGACCTGCCGGAGCCCAAGCTGCCCGAGGGCGTCAGGATCCGGCCGTTCGTCCCGGGCAAGGACGAGGCCGCGGTCGTCTACGTGAACCACCGCGCGTTCGACTGGCACCCCGAGCAGGGCGCGATGTCCATCGAGGACGTCCGCGCCAAGGAGGACGAGCCCTGGTTCGACCCCGAGGGCTTCCTGCTCGCGTTCGACGCCGACGACAGGCTGGCGGGCTTCCACTGGACGAAGGTCCACACGCCCGAGCTGGGTGAGGTCTACGTCGTGGGCGTCGACCCGGACCGTCAGGGCGGCGGCCTGGGCAAGGCGCTCACCCTCGCGGGGCTGCGTCACCTGCGCGAACAGGGCGTCAAGGAAGTGATGCTCTACGTCGAGTCGGACAACACCGCGGCGGTCAGGGTGTACACGAAGCTCGGCTTCACCCTTTGGGACGCCGACGTCCAGTACGCCCGGTAGTCAACGTACCGTCACAAAACGCATACGCGCTGGTCACGCCGTCACTCTTTTGGCCGTGTGACCCGTCACTTCCCGTTCGGTGTTCACCTCCCGTTCACCCTGACTAGGCGGTCTGTCCATTCTGGCTACCTACCTTCCGTAGCGAGCGGCGGCGTCCGTCGCGAACCGCTAATGCTTTCCGCAAGGTGGAGGACCAAGGTGAAGATCCAGCGGCACGGTGCCGTTCTCGGCCTCGTCGCGGCCAGCGCGCTGCTGCTCAGTGCGTGCGGCAGTGACAACAATGCGCCGACGGGTGGCACGAACCCCTCGTCGAACGCTGCGTCTGTCCCGGTCGAGTGCGGTGGCAAGACCAAGCTCAACGCTGAGGGCTCCTCCGCGCAGAAGAACGCGGTCGACGCGTTCGTGCAGGCCTACCAGGCTGCCTGCCCCGGTGTGGACCTCGCGTACAACCCCTCGGGCTCCGGCGCGGGCGTGAAGAACTTCAACGCCGGTCAGGTCGACTTCGGTGGTTCCGACTCAGCGCTCAAGGAAGGTGCCGAGACCGAGGCCGCCGCCAAGCGCTGCCAGAGCAACCCGGCGTGGAACCTGCCGCTGGTCTTCGGCCCCGTCGCCGTCGGCTACAAGGTCTCCGGTGTGGACAGCCTCGTGCTGGACGCCAAGACCATCGCCGCGATCTTCTCCGGTGAGGTCAAGAAGTGGAACGACCCGGCCATCAAGGCGCTGAACGGCTCCGCGACCCTGCCGGACAAGGACATCTCGGTCATCTACCGCTCGGACGAGTCGGGCACCACCGACAACTTCCAGAAGTACCTCAAGGTCGCCGGTGGCTGGACCAAGGGTGAGGGCAAGCAGTTCAAGGGCGGTGTCGGCGAGGGCAAGGAGAAGTCCGCCGGTGTCGGTCAGGCCGTCGGCTCCATCGACGGTGCGATCACCTACGTCGAGTGGTCCTTCGCCCAGGACAACAAGCTCTCGATCGCCAAGATCGACTCTGGTGCCGGTGCCGTCGAGCTGACCGCCGAGTCGGCCGGCAAGGCCATCGACGGCGCGAAGATCAAGGGCGAGGGCAACGACCTGGTCCTCGACCTCGACTCGATCTACGGCTCCAAGGCCGCCGGTTCGTACCCGCTGCTGCTCGCGACCTACGAGATCGTGTGCTCGAAGGGCTACGACGCCGACACCGCCAAGGCCGTCAAGGCGTTCCTCACGGCTGCCGCCACGACCGGTCAGGCGCAGCTCACCGACGCCGGCTACGTGCCGCTGCCCAAGGCGTTCCAGGACAAGCTCCTGACCGCCGTGAAGGCGATCGCCTGAGGTTGATGCGAGACTTCGGCTGACACACAGACGCGATGAATGATCCCGTCGCGGCCTTGCGCCCCGCCGGCTCCGGTGACACCGGGGCCGAGCGGGGCGTCGCGGCTGCTCCCACCGCCTCGGAGGCTCCGATTCCCCCGACACCGGAAGCTCCAGTAACGACCAAGGCACCTCACGTCCGGCCTGGTGACCGCATCTTCCGCGGCCTGGCGACGGGGTCCGGTGTCTTCATCGTCGTCCTCATCGGCGCGATCGGCCTGTTCCTCATCCTGCAGGCCATCCCGTCGCTCGGGCTGGACAACGTCAACTTCCTGACCAGCCGCGAGTGGAACACCACCGACCCGACGAACCTGCGGTTCGGCATCCTCGACCTGACGCTCGTCACGGTCGTGGTCGCACTGGTCGCCCTGCTGATCGCCATGCCGATCGCGCTGGGCATCGCGCTGTTCCTCACGCAGTACGCGCCGCGCAAACTCGCGCGGCCGTTCGCCTACGTCATCGACCTGCTCGCGGCCGTGCCGTCGATCGTCTTCGGCCTCTGGGGCCTGTTCGTGCTCGGCCCCGTGCTGTTCCCGTTCTCCGAGTGGCTGATCGCGAACCTCGGCTGGATCCCGATCTTCGCCAAGGGCAACGTCAACGTGCAGCTCGGCGGCACCATCTTCACCGCGGGCATCGTCGTCGCCGTGATGATCCTGCCGATCATCACGGCCGTCAGCCGCGAGGTCTTCGAGCGCACGCCCACGATGCACGTCGAGGGCGCCATCGCTCTCGGCGCGACCAAGTGGGAGGTCGTCCGCACGACGGTCCTGCCGTTCGGCAAGGCCGGTTACGTCAGCGCCTCGATGCTCGGCCTCGGCCGCGCGCTGGGTGAGACGATCGCCGTCGCGATCATCCTGAGCACCGCCACCAGCTCGTTCGGCTGGTCTCTCTTCGACGGTGGTTCGACGTTCGCCTCGAAGATCGCGCTGGCCGCGCCGGAGTTCAACGACGCGCGCTCGGCCGGTGCCTACATCGCGGCCGGTCTGGTGCTGTTCGTGCTGACCTTCGTCGTGAACGCCATCGCGCGCTCGATCGTCGCCGGCCACAAGGAGTACGAGTGAGCACCAATCTCGCGGACCCCCAGCGGCTCGCGACGCCCCCGACGTTCCAGTCGGTCAGCGTCAACCGCCGGATCAAGAACGGCATCGCCACCGCTCTCGTGTGGGGCGCGTTCCTGGTCGCGATCATCCCGCTGGTGTGGGTGCTCTACACGGTGATCCAGCGCGGCTTCCCGGTCATCCTCGACGGTGACTGGTGGCAGAAGTCGATGTCGGGCCTCCTGGCCCGCCAGCAGGGCGGCGGCGCGTACCACGCGATCTACGGCACGCTGGTCCAGGGCCTCGTCTGCGCCGTGATCTCCGTGCCGATCGGCATCATGGTCGCCATCTACCTCGTCGAGTACGGCGGCCGCTCCCGGCTGTCGAAGGCGACGACGTTCATGGTCGACATCCTGACCGGTGTCCCGTCGATCGTCGCGGCGCTGTTCGTCTACACGGTCTGGATCACGACCTTCGGCCTGAGCCGCAGTGCCCTGGCCGTGTCGCTCGCGCTGGTGCTGCTGATGGTGCCGGTCATCGTGCGCACGACCGAGGAAATGCTCAAGATCGTCCCGGACGAGCTGCGCGAGGCGTCCTACGCGCTGGGCATCCCGAAGTGGAAGACGATCGCCAAGATCGTCATCCCGACCGCGCTGTCCGGCATCCTGACCGGCATCATGCTGGCGCTCGCCCGCGTCATGGGTGAGACCGCTCCGGTGCTGGTGCTCGCGGCGTACGCCCCGTTCATCAACTACAACCTGTTCGACGGCCCCATGGCCTCGCTGCCGTTGATGATGGTGAACGAGCGCAACAACCCGACGGCGGCGGGCTTCGACCGCATCTGGGGTGCGGCGATCACGCTCGTCGTCCTCATCACCCTGTTCAACCTCCTGGCGACCGTGATCTCGCGGTCGCTGGCGCCGAAGACGAAGTGAGCGGGCGGACATGGCCAAGCGACTCGACATCAAGGACCTGAACCTCTTCTACGGCAAGTTCCACGCCGTGGAGAACGTCTCGCTCGCGGTGCCGCCGAAGAACGTCACCGCGTTCATCGGCCCCTCCGGCTGCGGCAAGTCGACCGTGCTGCGGTCGCTCAACCGCATGCACGAGGTCGCCCCCGGCGCCCGCGTCGAGGGCAAGGTGCTGCTCGACGGCGAGGACATCTACATGTCCACTGTGGACCCGGTCGAGGTGCGCCGCACCATCGGCATGGTGTTCCAGCGCCCGAACCCGTTCCCCACGATGTCCATTCGCGACAACGTGGTGGCCGGCCTCCGCCTCTCGGGCGTGAAGGACAAGAAGAAGCTCGACGAGGTGGCGGAGCGCTCGCTGCGCGGCGCCAACCTCTGGAACGAGGTCAAGGACCGGCTCGACAAGCCGGGCGGCGGCCTCTCCGGTGGTCAGCAGCAGCGTCTGTGCATCGCGCGTGCCATCGCGGTGCAGCCCGACGTGCTGCTCATGGACGAGCCCTGCTCGGCCCTGGACCCGATCTCCACGCTGGCGATCGAGGACCTGATCACGGAGCTGAAGAAGGAGTACACGATCGTCATCGTGACTCACAACATGCAGCAGGCGGCGCGCGTGTCCGACCAGACCGCGTTCTTCAACCTGCTGGGTGTCGGTCAGCCCGGACAGCTGATCGAGGTGGACGACACGGAGAAGATCTTCTCCAACCCCAGCCAGAAGGCGACCGAGGACTACATCTCCGGCCGGTTCGGCTAAATTCGCGGGTTGCACTAAATTGCTGCGGGTGAGCCCGCAGAGCAAGAGCCGCAAGAAGAAGCAAGGCAAGGCACCCGGCCGCAGGCCCGAGCAGCAGTCCCCGTACGGGGCGCTGCTCGAGTCGGCGGCCGCTGTGCGTTCGGAGTCCTGGTTGCTCGCGGACGCCTGGGCGAGCGAGCTCTACGCGACGCTCTGGCTCGCCGGCTCCGGCACCGCTCCGCTGGTCGAGGCGCTGCAGGCGATGGACGACCCCGCGGCGCTCACCGCGTTGCGCGCGCTGGCCGGTGTGGGCTCGGAGGAGAACAGGGCCGCCTCGTTCGCCGCGGCGGAAACCGTTGCGGCACGCGGCATCGCCGAGCCGGACTGGTACGTCCCCGGCACAGTCCCCGACTTCCGCGACGCCTACCTCGTCACGAACCTGCTGGGCGACGTCGAGGTCATCGCGATCACCCAGGAACGCGTCGGCGTCGGCGAGACCGTGCTGTTCATGCGCCAGCCGGTGCTCGGCGTCACCGCGATCGAGCTGTTCTCGACGCCGGACGAGGGCACGGTCGCGCTGCTGGAGGACATGATCGCCTCCACGCCCGACGCGTTCCGCGACGGGATCACCTCCTTGAGCGCCACCGACGTCTACGACCGCGTGTGGCCGGACATCGAGCAGTTCTGGGAGGACGGCCCGGACGAGGAGGCCGAGGAGGGGCTGATGGGCGAGGAGGACGTGCGGCACCCGGTGCAGCTCATCGCCCTCGCTGACGCCCGCGTGAGTGCGTTGGTGCCCGCGGAGTACGAGATCCCAGCCGTTGGTCCTGACAGGACGGACGAGGTCGTCGACGCGTTCCTGGCTTCAGAGCACGGGATCGCCGACGTCGAAGCCGCGCGGGCGTTCGCACGCATCGTCGTTTCCGCTGCGGTGGAACAGAACCGGGATCCCGTCGTCTACGGGCCGGCGTCGCTGACCGCCGTGCTGATCCTCAACGTGGCCGCGAAGCTGCACGTGTCCGACGCGGACCTGGCGCTGCTGCCCGAGATCGTGCGGGCGTGGGCGTACTTCACCGTCGACGCACGGGATCTGCCGCGCGACGAGGCGCGGGCGGTGTGGGACGAAGAACTGCCCACCGTGCTCGCCGAGTTCTCCGAGGCTTACGCCGATCCGGAGCTGGTGGCAGAGCGCGATGGGCAGTTTCGCTGATTTCCGGAAGATCTAGAGGTTGTCGTCGCCACCGTAGCCGGGCATCCGGCCGGTGACGACGAAGACCGTGCGCTTGGCGACCGACACGGCGTGGTCGCCGAAGCGCTCGTAGAAGCGGCCGAGCAGCGTCACGTCGACTGCGGCGGGGACGCCGTGCTGCCACTCCTTGTCCATGATCACGGAGAACAGGTGGCGGTGGATGTCGTCCATCGCGTCGTCCTCGTCCTCGAGGCTGCGCGCACGGTCGACGTCCTTCTCGCGGATGATCGACGCGGCCTCGTTCGCGAGCTTGACCGCGATCTGGCCCATCTCGGTGAAGTAGGGCTGCACGTCCTCCGGCAGCGCCGACGCCGGGTGCCGGCGGCGCGCGGCCTTGGCCACGTGCAGCGCCAGGTCGCCCATGCGCTCGACGCTCTCGGCGGCGTGGATCACCGCGAGCACGGTGCGCAGGTCGGTCGCGACCGGTGCCTGCAGTGCGAGCAGTGCGTACGCCTGCTCCTCGATGCTGGAGCGGACGTCGTCGACCTTCTGGTCGCCGCTGATGACCTGCTCCGCCAGGCCGAGATCGGCCTGCAGCAGGGCTGCGGTCGCGTTCTGCATCGCCTCGGCAACCATGCCGGTCATGTCGGCCAGCTGGTCGGCGAGCTGTTCGAGCTGGTCGTGGTAGGCCTCGCGCATGGCGCTCAGCCTACGTCCCGACCACCGCCGCAGCGACATGCCAGGATGAACCGGAGGTGAACCCCAGACGAATCACTTCGCCGCGCAGGGGTCCTGTGCCGCGTTCACAATGGACAGATCGGTGCCGGGCTGACCTTGCGTTTGTCCCTGCGGAGTGCCCTGCGGGGCCCCCGCCTTCGGTGCCTGGACCTTGTCGTCGAAGTTCTTGCCGATCACCAGCTGGATCGCTCCACCCATCTCGGGCGACTCGACCAGCTCCGCGCTGGGCACCGCGGCCTTGAGCGTCGCGGCCTTGTTCTCGTTGCCCTTCGCGAACTTGATGATCGTCTTCGGCGCCTGCTCCGGCGCGTTGTCGCGCTTGACGACCTTGAAACCCTCTTGCTGCAACGCGTTCGACGTCCTGGCGACAGCGCCGCCGTTCGACGAGTCGCCGTTGAGCACCTGGATGCTGACCTCCTTGGGGTCCACCAGGGTGCCGGGCTGCTGGACAGGAGCGTTGGCGCCGGGATCGGTCACCTTCTCCTGCGGCAAGGGCGTTCCGTCGATGATCGTCTGGAACAGCGCCTTGATGTCGTCGTCCTTGAGGCGCTCGATGTTGTCGTTGTTCGACTTCGTCGGGCCCTCGTCGGTCCAGTGCGGCATCGTCACGAACGACACGCGGCCGGCGTCGAGGCTCTGCAGGGAGTTCGCGAGCTCCAGCAGCGAGGCGACGTCGATGTTGTCGCCGACCGTGGACTTCGTGAGCGCGTTGATGAAGTTGTTGAGCTTGGTCGGGCTCAGCAGCACCTCGTTCGACAGCGCCTGGCGCAGCATCGCCGACAGGAAACCCTGCTGCCGCTTGATCCGGTCGAAGTCGGTACCGCTGTCACCCTGGGCCTGGACCTTGCGGGCGCGCACGTACTGCAGCGCCTGGTCGCCCTTGAGCGTGTGCTTGCCCGGCTTGTCGATCACCACGCCGAGTTCGTCGTCGACGATCTTCGTGGGCGTGCAGATCTCCACACCGCCGATGGCCGTCGACATCTCGCGGAAGCCGATGAAGTCGATGCTCACGAAGTGGTTGATCTTGAGGCCGCTCAGCTGCGTCATCATGTTGGCGACGCACTCGGGTCCGCCGTCGTTGTAGACGGAGTTGGCGAGGACGCCCTTCTCCGGTGCCAGCGGGCCCGCGTACTGCCCGTTGTCCGGGTTCCAGCTGCGGCACGCGGGACGGTCGACCCGCACGTCGCGCGGCAACGACACGATGACCATGCGCTTACGGTCCTTGGGGATGTGCGCAAGCATGATCACGTCCGACCGCGCACCACCCTCCTGGGCCTGCGTGCCGACGTTGTCGCCCGCCTTCGCGCCCGCCCTGGTGTCCGAGCCGACCAGCAGGAAGTTCTCGTCACCGAGCTGCTTCTCGGCCTGTTGCACGGCCTGCGAGTTGCCGCCGAGCGCGTCGATCCGCTGGATCTTGGAGTCGGCCCACTGCATTGCCGCCCAGCCGACGCCCGTCGACGCGAACACCACGGCCGCGGCGGCGATCGCCCCGATCCTGGCGGTGCGCATCAACTTGCGCTGCTGCGGCGTGCGGCCGGTGGGCCGCTGCTCGCCGTTCTCCTCGTCGGGGACGACGGGTTCGGCGAACTGGGTCGCCTCGTCGACGAGGTCTCCCTCTTCGCCGTCCTTGACCCACGGCATGAGCTTGGCGCGCCGCTCCTTGCGCTGGCGCTCCTGCTCAAGTAGTTCGTCGTGCACCGCGGAGAACCGCGCGAGAGTGTGGTCGACCTCGCGACGCTTCTTCACGTCGTCGCCGATGGCCTCCATCTCGGTGGTGAGGCACAACGGGTCCATCTCTTCGCGCTTCTCGACCTTGGCCACACCCGCCGCGGGGGCGATCTGGGTGGCCTCGGGGCCCGGCGCGTCGGCCTGGGGCTCGCCCGCGGGCTCACCGAGCCGGTTGGCGAGGCCGCCGGGAATCGGACGCGGACCGCTCGACTCCGCCCGTGGGGGCATCGGCCGGGGACCGCTCGACTCCGCGCGCGACGGCATCGGCGGCCTGCCCGCCATGTCCCCGTTCGGGGGCATGGGGCGGCGGCCGGTGATCTCCGGCCCCTCGCCGGGGGCGGGAGGACGCGGAATGCCGTTGGACGACGGTGCGTCGCCCGGCAGGAGACGGCGAGGTGCACCGTCCGGTCCTGGCACGGGGGGACGCTTCAGGCCGTTGGGCTGGGAGATCTCGCCGGGAGCAGGCCGCTTCAGGCCGTTCGGCTGCGAGACCTCACCGGGAGCCGGCGGGCGGGGCATGCCGTTCGAGGTGACGTCAGGCGCCGGTGGGCGCGGGATGCCGTTGGACGACGGTGCGTCGCCCGGCAGCAGCCTGCGCGGCGGTGCTCCGCCGGCGTCGGGTGCCGGTCGGCGGACCGCGCCGCCTGCAAGACCTGCCTCAGGCGCACCACCGGGCGCGGGGCGCCGCGGGATGCCGTTCGAGGAAGGCGCGTCGCCGGGAGGCATCCGCCGCGGGTCGCCGGGAGCCGGCGGCCTGGGCATGCCGTTGGAGGTGACGTCGGGTGCCGGTGGGCGCGGGATGCCGTTGGACGACGGGGCATCGCCAGGGGCGAGCCGGCGCGCCGGAGTGCCCGGAGGCATTTCGCCTGGTGCGGGCCGTCGGACGGGACCGCCCGGCTGCTCACCGGGCAACGGACGGCGCTGCATGCCCGTCGCGTCGGGCCTCGGCCGCTGCCCGGTCTGGGCAGGACCCTGGGCCGGGTTCTGGGCAGGCCTCGGCCGCTGGCCGGTCTGCTCACCAGGCACGGGACGCGGGCGCGGACCGGTCTGCTGGACGCCGTTCGGCTCGGCGGGGGCATCGGGCCTGTGCCGCCTGCCGGTCTGGTCGCCGGTGAAGTTCTGCGGGGCGGCCTGCTCCGGCCGCGGGCGCGTGCCCGTCTGCTCACCAGGCCGGTGAGCTGCGGGCGGCTGCTGCCGCGGTGCCGCTGGAGGCTGCTGCGGGAGGGCCGGGGGTTCAGGCAGTGCACGCCTGCCCGTGGCCGCGGGTGGGTCCGGCAGGGCACGCCTGCCTGTAGTGGATGCGTCGGGCGAGCCTGGCGGGACGGGTCGGGGGATGTTCGTCCTGCTGTGCTGCTCGATGAGGTCCGAGACGCTCAGGCCCCCAGAGCCTTCCATCGAGCGACGTCTACGGCCGGTCGGCTGGTCGTGCTGGGGATCCTGATCACCACGGGAAGAGGGGCCGCCACGTCGGGGGTCGTCGGGCACCCAATCTCCCTTCTGGGTCAGAAGCAAAAGCGGTTCGTCATTACGAAGTGACGACGACCGGGACACAAGGGTTGCATCACCGGCGTGTCAGTTGCGCCCGCGATACTACGGATGTAGCCGACTTCTGACGACCACTCCGGGTGATAAGGCTGCGATCTGTACGCGATTACGCGCAGTCCGCTTGCCCTGAACGGGTGAGCCAGCTCACTCAGTAGTAACCGAGAACACGTGTCTCATCGATCGCACGCCTGCCTGAGGCAGCACCCGCGAGGCGAACCCGTCCGTCGGCACGGTACGCCACCGCGTTGCGTCCGGACTGCTTGGCCGTGTACAGGAGGCTGTCGGCGCGCAGCAGTTGCTGCTCGGCGCCGACGGCCGGACGTTCCGGCGCCTCGTCCGCGGCCGGTTCGTAGGCGAGGCCAGCGCTGACGGTCACGCGCAGCCCCGGTGCGACGTCCTGCCACGGGTGACGCTCGACACGTTCGCGGGCCGCCTCGGCGATCTCCACGGCGGTGGCGGCGTCCACGCGGGGCAGCACGAGCACGAACTCCTCGCCGCCGTAGCGGGCGCAGAATGCGCCCTCCGGCAGGCCCTGCTGCAGCAGTTCGACCACCCGCTGCAGCACCCGGTCGCCCAGGAGGTGGCCGAAGGTGTCGTTGACCTGCTTGAACCAGTCCAGGTCGATCAAGGCGATGGCGAGCCCGTGCCGGCACGCTCCGTGCTCGGTCAGCAGGTCCATCAGCCGTTGGTCGAGGTAACGGCGGTTGTAGGAGTCGGTGAGGCTGTCGCGCAGGCTCTGCTCGCGTGCCTCGGCGTGCTCCCGGCGCAGCAGCTCGACCTCGCGGCGCAGCTGCTCCGGAACGTGCGGCTCCTCGACCTGGTCCGCGTGGACGAGGTCGAGCGCGGAACGCAGGTGCTGGTACGCCTGGCGCCACTGGCCGCGGGAGGCGAGCAACGTCGCGATGGACTCGTGCAGCGCCACCAGGCCAGGACCCTGCCTGTCGACTGGGGCGTCGGCCTGCTGGGTCTCTGCGGTTTCGGGTCGCAGTGCGGTCATCGCGGTCACCTCCTTACCTGCCAGGTGTCGTCCCCCGAGGGGCGGCGCTTGAGCTAGAAGGACGTGTGGGGGTGGGATTTCCCCCGTCCGGTTGACCGTCAGCTGCTCCGATCCAGTGAGCTTGGAAGATCAACAACCCGTTCAGCCACCGAGACAGGGCGCGAACCCGTACACCTCGTCGTCGAGGAGCACCACGTGCATCGATCCGATCTGGCTGCCGATCTCCTGGTCTTCCTTGCGCAACGTGATCGTCACAGCGACGACGTAGACGTCACCCCGTGGATGAGCCTTCTCGCCAGGGGGTGCCCAGTCGGCGTCCATCCGAAGCGTCGTCCACGTCGGCTCGACCTTGATCGTCGCGCCGCGCAGGTCGCAGGTCTTCTGCCGGAAGTCCGGGTGCTGCGTGTCCTTGAGCAGCTTCGACTGCTGGGACGCGCCCTCTTCACCCGCCTTGTTGACGCGGGCGTAGTACTCCTTGAACTTGGCGCGGCCGTCGTCGCTGAGCCGCACCGGCCGTGCCGTGCCCGCGACAGGACCGCCGCAGCCCGCCAGCAGCGCGAGCGCGACCAGGAGAACCGCGACGCGTTCAGCCACCGGAGTGCATCACGTCCGCACCGGACGGCACCGTGGCGTCCTCGGGGTCGTCCAGCCAGCCCTCGGGCAGCACGACCTTCGCCGACGAACCCTGCCTGCCGCGCGGTCCCTCGGCGTTCTCGGGGAACGGCACCGTCTTGTCGAGCGTGCCGATGAGGTCGTCCAGCTCCTGCAGGCTCGACACCATCGCGAACGCCCGGCGCGTGTCGCCGCCGACCGGGAAGCCGTGCCAGTACCAGGCCATGTGCTTGCGCAGGTCGCGCAGGCCCTTGTGCTCGCCGTCGTGGGCCGCGAGCAGCTGGGCGTGGCGGCGCAGGACCTCGGCGACCTCACCGAGGTTCGGGCCCCCGGGGATCGGCTCGCCGCGGAACGCCGCCTGCAGGTCGCGGAAGAGCCACGGCCTGCCGAGGCAGCCACGGCCGACGACCACGCCGTCGCAGCCGGTCTCGGCGACCATGTCGAGCGCGTCCTGCGCGCTGAAGATGTCGCCGTTGCCCAGCACAGGAATGCTCGTCACGGCCTCTTTCAGCCGGGCGATGGCCGACCAGTCCGCCTTGCCGGAGTACCGCTGCGACGCCGTGCGCGCGTGCAGTGCCACGGCCTGTGCGCCCTCGTCCTGCGCGATGCGGCCGGCGTCGAGGTACGTCAGGTGGTCCTCGTCGATGCCGATGCGGAACTTGACGGTGACCGGCATGTCCCCGGCGTTGCGGACCGCGGCCCGCACGATCTGCCGGAACAGCTCGCGCTTGTACGGCAGCGCGGCGCCGCCGCCCTTGCGCGTCACCTTGGGCACCGGGCAGCCGAAGTTCATGTCCATGTGGTCGGCGAGGTTCTCGTCCACGATCATCTTCGTGGCCTCGCCGACGTTCTTGGGGTCGACGCCGTAGAGCTGCATCGACCGGGGGCTCTCGCCCTCGTCGAACGTGATCATGTGCATGGTCATCGCGTCGCGCTCGACCAGGGCCCGCGCGGTGATCATCTCGCAGACGTAGAGCCCGGCCCCGTACTGACGGCACAGCTGCCGGAACGCCACGTTGGTGATGCCGGCCATGGGGGCCAGCACAACGGGCGGGTCGACGGCGAACGGGCCGATCTTCAGCGTGGAGGGAACGGACACGCCCTTCAGGTTACGGCACTGACCAGCCGCGATCTCCACCGAGATTCGCGCTGGCAACAGCTCGTTCTTTCGGCGAATGGCAACGATGTTGTCGGTTGCATCCTCACGATCGTGTTCTGGCGTGCAAGTCGTGAGTTCCGCTAAAGCCGCAGTCTCATGTTGCGCCCTGTGGTAGGTAGTTCATATGGCCACGAACGATGAGCTGTATGCGCGCATCATGGAGAGGCTGGGTTCCGAGATGCCGGATTTGGCAACTCAGCTGAAGCAGGAGGTCCGTCATGGACGGGTTGTTTCTGAAAAGGGGCTCAGGCAGGAGGGCCGGTACGAGGAGCGGGCGAGTCGGCTTGCGGTGAGTGACCTTGCACCGCTCGGCAAGACCGACGTTGCAGCAATTCCGTACACGGGCGACGAACGTCTTCGCCTGGTCTGCGCCGCGTTGGTGACTCTCGCAGAGGCCGCGTACTCCTCTCGTCGTGAGCTCCTGCGGATGTCCCAAGAGTTCCAGACGAGGCCTGTGGTCCAGTTCAGCAGCGACGATGATCCCGGCGACACGGCGGTTGTCGACCTGGCTGGGGAGACGGCTGCTGCGGAGCGAACGTTCAACGCTGTGCGCGAGCTCCTGGCGGACTTCGCCGCAGAAGGGGGTCGTCGTGGATAGGGATGATCTTGTCGCTGACATCGAGCGCGCGATCGGGGTTCTAGAAACCACCTATAGAACGTCCGCCGATGAGTCCGACCTGTACGAGATCTCGTTGTTCGTCCTGTGTGTGGATGCGGCCAAGTCGGCCGGTGGGACAGTGATGCTCACGCAGGACGGAAGGAGTCCCGCCTCGGAGCTTCGCTTTCGCCGAAGTCCTGGCAACCTGTGGAGCGTTGGGTTCACGTACGCGCTTGTCAGTTTCCCAGGAACGCAGAAGCAGCTGGAAATCCATGGTGGGGTATATGTTGCATCGGGCACCTCCAGGGTGCCTCACGAGTGTGACGTCGCGATAATTGATCGGCAGGAAGCCGAGCGCAGTCGACTGGGAACTGTCTATCCGAGAAGCCGTGGGCTGGTCGCCGTGATCGAGGCGAAGCACTACGCCACCTCGCCTCCCCTTGGGGTCGGCAGGGGATTCCTGGGGTTGGCTCAGGAGTTTGGTCAGAAGTCCTGCTCTCTGGTGTTTCCTGCGCAGAGCTCTGGCAACCTCGCCGCTCTGATCGCGAAAAGGGCGAGTGAGGCGTACGAGGAGCTGTTGCCAGGCCGGGATGCCGCGGCCAGGTTGCGTTCACGTCTTGACCAGGCGATCCGTAACTGGAAGGCCAGCATGTAGATCGACTGCCACCTGGCGGACAGCATCACATCGGCTGGCCCGTCGTCGGTGGCCGCACTGGCATAGCTACGGCACTGACCAGCCGCGATCATTACCAAGTGTTACGGCGACGGCGTCGAACACGGCCGCCTGGTTGCGATGTTCGTCACGCTCTCCGTTGGTCCACCGGTGTAGCTGCGGGCATTGCCAATCCGGATCGGTGCCGTCGCCGGTGACGAAGCAGCCACCGAGCGCGACCAGGCCCGCGTCCGCCGCCTCGGCCACCTCGCCGACCGGGCGTCCGAACACGAGTGGGATCGCCTTCTCCCCGCAGGTCGGGCACCACTCCACGATCGGCTCGGCCAGGCTTCGGGTGAGCGCGTCGCAGGTCTCCTGGTCGAACGCCACCAGCCGGACCTCGTCGATGATCCGCATCGAGCGGACCGCCAGCGCCGCGATCCGCGCGGCCCGGTCGACGGGAAAGCCGTGGACGCCGGTCGCGATGGCGGGAAACGCGATGCTGTCCGCGCGGAGGTCTTCGGCCAGCAGGATGGACTCGACGTAGCAGCTCAGAAGCACCTCGTCCTCGCCGTGCGCGCCGTCCTCCCAGACCGGCCCCACTGCGTGGATCACGTGCTTGACCGGCGCGAGGCCGAACGCGGGCGTGGCGACGGCCTTGCCGGGTTCGACCGGCGCCAGCCTCGCCCCGGCCTCCGCGAGCCCGGGGCCGGCCGCGCGGTGGATCGCCCCGTCGACCCCGCCGCCACCGAGCAGCGACTCGTTCGCCGCCGTGACGATGATGTCGACTCGCTGTCGGGTGATGTCGCCGAGCACCACTTCGATCGTCCCCATGCTGACCAGCGTGGCAGCGGATTCGTTGCGGTGTCGCGGACTTCACCGAACGCGAACAACCCCGGTGCCCCGATCGGGTGTCAGACCCTTCTGCCAACATGCCCTTGGAGGTGGCGTACCTGTGGGGGCGGTTGAACTGATCAGGTCCGGGTTCGAGCGGTTCTTCGTCGACGGGCCGGTGGGCAAGCCGACCGGCGGAGGCGAACAGCAGGTCATCAGCGTGCGGCAGGTGGGTGAGCTGGCCCTGCCGACAGGCCGGCTCGTGGCGGCCGACCCGTTCGTCGTGTGGCCGGACGACGCCGAGGCGTTCACCGACGTGGTCGAGCCGGGCAAGTACCCGGTGTCGGTCTCGCTGGTGTCGTACATCGACGGCGACGGTCTTCCCGACGAGCGGCAGGGTTACCGCGTCGCGGCAGCCCGGGTGACGGTGAAGGACGAGCCCGCGTACTCGTGGCGGCCGGCCGTGACGCCGGGCGAGCACGTGCCCATGCTGCCGGTGATGCCGGAGTTCGGGTACGAGGTGAAGTCGAGCACCGGCGCGTTCTTCGACCTCGCCGCGGCTTCGGCGCTGGATCGGCTGGCGAGTGACGACGAGGCGGGCAACTGCGATCTGATCGACGCGCTCGGCGCGGTGGGCGGCGGCCGTGGCCCGGCCAACGTGACCGACGCCAGGTCCGGGTTGAACGTCGTGGCCTTCTCGACGGGCTGGGGTGACGGGGTCTACCCGACGTGGGTCGGCCGCAACACCGCGGGCGACCCGGTCGCGTTCGTGACTGATTTCTTCGTGATCAACCGCGTCTGAAGCCGGCGTTCACGCGCCTGGCGTGCCCACTTCTGGCGTTTCAACGCGTCAAAGGCGGGTACGCGGTGAGGGTGAGTGAAGCAGAGGAGTCCGATCAGCGCAGACTCGCCCGCAACCTCAACGAGCTGCTCCAGGAGCTCCGCGTGGCCCAGGCGGGCGTGCAGATCCTGTTCGGCTTCCTGCTCTCCATCGCCTTCACCGAGAAGTACGCCTCCGTCAGCGGCTACATCCGCGTCACGCACCTCGTCACCGTCCTGTGCGCCGCCGTGGCCGTCGCCTTCCTCACCGCCCCCGCGGCGTGGCACCGCGTCCTGTTCCGCCAGGGCCGCCGCGAGGAGGTGGTCCGCTCGGGCAACACGTTCGCCCTGACCGGCCTTGCCTTCCTGGCCCTCGCGATGACCGGCACCGTCCTGCTGCTCGCCGAGGTGATCCTGGGCGGCTGGCCGGCGGTGGCGGTCGGCGCGCTGGCGTTCATCGTCTTCGCCGGCCTCTGGTTCGTGCTGCCCGTCGCCTCAGCCCATGGTGCTGAGGACGGCGAGCGCCCCTAGTCCTATCGCGGCCGGCACCGCGATCAGCACGTTCTTCCGCGTGGGCCGCGGCTGCTCCCGCAGCGCCTGAATCCCCAACGGCACCAACGCAACGCACAGGCCGACCGTGCCGACGACCGACAACATCTCGGTGCCCTTGAGAACCCCGAGAGGCAGCAGTCCCGTTGTCGCCAGTGCCACTGCCCGGACCTTGCCGAGCACGCCACCGCGGTACGTCCCGATCGCCAGCACGAACCAGCCGAACATGATCGTGAACGACAGGAAGCTGAACAGGTGCAGGTCTCCGTACCCGCGCGCCACCAGTTCCGTCGCTCCCTCGACCCCCAGGTGCCTCGTGGCGCTGAACGCCGCCTGGTCGACCCCGGCGTGGAACGTCCGCTCGAAGAGCCCGATCGTCACCAGCACCCCGCCCCAGGCCGCCCACCTGGGACTTCGGGCTCCGATCTCGTGCGCGAGGTACGCCACCGCCGCCCACATCACGACGTTGCCCGCCAGGAACGCGGTGTAGGCCGCCCCCATCAACCCCGGATGCTCGGCCACCGCCCGCAGCTGGTCGGGGAAGAAGAAGTGGAACGGCGACCGCAACAGCGTGCCCGCCAGCATCAGCACCGGCCCGGCGATCAGCGCCGCGCCACCAACCCATCCGTTCGGAAACCTCATGGTCGTAGACGCTGTCACCGTCGTGACGGCTTCTGATCGGCCCGCGGTCCGATTCCGCTCTCGGCCCGTGGTCCTAGTCCCCTAGGTGGCACCCTGCTTTCTCCCTGATTCCCGGAACCGTTTCCCCGCAACGGGTCCGGTGCTCTCTACCGTCAGTGCATGAGAGCCGCCGTGCACACGAGTTTCGGCCCGCCGGACGTCGTCCAGGTGGTGGAGAAGCCACTCCCCACCCTGCGTCCCGGTGACGTCCTGATCAAGGTCCACGCCACGACCGTGACCTCGGCCGAGTGCGCGATGCGCCGCGGCGAACCGTTGTGGGGCCGCGTGATCCTCGGCCTGCGCCGACCGCGTGCGGCGCTGCGCACCCTGGGCCTCGAGGTGGCCGGCGTGGTGGATTCGGTCGGTTCCGCGGTGACGGGCTTCCGGGTGGGCGACGAGGTCTTCGGCTTCACCGGTTTCGCGGTGGGCGCCCACGCCGACTACGTCCGCCTCCCCGCCACCGGCTCACTGGCCCCGAAGCCCGCGAGCCTGACCTTCGTCGAAGCCGCCGCCGCGGTGGACGGCGCCACCACGGCACTGTTCTTCCTGCGCGACAAGGCAAAGGTTCGACCGGGTGACCGAGTCCTGGTCAACGGCGCGTCCGGCAGCATCGGCACCTACGCCGTCCAGCTGGCCAAACACCTCGGCGCCACCGTCACCGCGGTCTGCGGCCCGTCGAACGCCGAGTTGGTGAGGTCGCTGGGCGCCGACGAGGTGATCGACTACACCGCGCACGACTTCACCACCGACGTGGACAGCTACGACGTCGTCTTCGACACGGTGACCAAGTCTTCGTTCCGCGCCTCTCGACGTTCTCTGCGCGCCGGCGGCAAATACCTTCCGACCACCGGCCTCGCCAACAACTTCTGGGCCCTGTGGACCGCATTGCGCGGCGGCAAGCGCGTCGTTGTCGGCATGTCCGTCAACAAACGCGCGGCCTTGCCCGTGATCAGCTCTCTGCTGGACGACGGAAAGCTGCGCGTGATCGTCGACCGCACCTATCCACTGGCTCGGATAGCCGACGCGCACCGCTACGTCGAAGCAGGTCACAAGCGCGGCAACGTCGTGGTCACCGTGGCGGAGTGATCCGGTAGGCCGCCGACCCGTTGTGCAGGAACCGCGCCCGCCCGCTTTCGTCCTCGCCGACCAGCGAGAAAACCTGATAGCCGTCACTCGTGGGGCTCACCGCGATGACCGAGCTGTCGCTGTGCCGCACGACCTCGACGCGTTTCGCCCGGCCGAGTTCGGTGCGCGGCCGGTAGACGAGGACAGTCCGGTCGTCCTCGGTCGTGAGCGTGATGTCGTACAGCTGGTTGCGGTAGGTGCCGTACATCCGATCCGCGATCTCGCCGGGGTTCACCGCAGGCGTTGGCGGCGTGTCAACGTTTTTCAGCACCTCGGTGAAGACCTCGTGCGCCAGCAGTTCGCTGTCCCCGCTGTTGGTCAGCACGGCCACCGCGGTCCCGAAGTCCGGCTCCACGCGAAGAAAAGCCTTGTGCCCCTTCGCAACCCCGGTGTGGCCGACAACGCCGTCCCGGTAGAGCATCCACCCCAGACCCCACCCGAGGACCCCGCCCCCGAAGTCCGGAACGGCCTCGACCTGGGTCTCCCGCAGCACCGCGAGCTTCGGGTCGTCGAGGTGCAGCCGCACGAACCGCAGCAGCTCGCGAGCACTCATCGCGAAGTCCGAAGCCCCAGACGCCGTGCCGTGACCTACTTCGGTGACAACCGTCCGCAACCCCAGCGGCTTCACCAGGCGTTCGCACAGCACGTCGTGAAACGGCTTGCCGCTCAGCACCTCCACCAGCCTGCCGAGCACCACGAACCCGCTGTTGGAGTAGGAGAACACCGTGCCGGGCGGGATGGGGTGCTCCGCCGCCGCGAGTGCGCTGGCGTACCTCGCGAGCGCGTCGTCGCCGCGCCCGATGCCGAAGAAGTGGTTGCTGTCGAGCCCGCCCATGTGCGTGAGGAGATGACGCGCGGTGAGTGACGGCGTGAACCCGGGCAGATACCGGCAGACCGGACGATCAAGATCCAGCAACCCTTCGTCCACCAACCGCTGCGCGAGCGTCGCCGTCCAGATCTTGGTGATCGAACCGACCCTGAACGCGGAGTCGCTCGTGACCTGATCGCCGGTGTCCGACACCCCCGCGGACTCGTCCCGCACCTCCCCGCCCGTGAGCACGGCCACCTGGGCGCCCGGCACGTCGTACTTCGCGATCAGCTCGCCCAACCCCATGTGAAAAAAAGTACGGACGACCATGTCGATTTGAGGTCTGGCCGTTCGACGCACAGGTGGATGGACCGGAAAACCGGGATGAGACCAACGCGGAGATGAGAGAGACTCGGGTGTACCGATGAGTTCCTTCGACGCTGCAGGTCTTCTCCGGTGTCACGAAGAACCTGATGCCAGCAACCTAGTGAGGGCCTGACATGCCTGCTGCGATCCAAGACAAACCCACCGCACAAGCGGGCAAAACACCGCTGGTGGTGCGCCTGCTGGTGCTGGCGACGTTCGTCGTGATCCTCAACGAAACGCTGATGATCAACGCGATTCCGCGCCTGATGGAGTCGCTGCACGTGACCGAACAGGCCGCCCAGTGGGTCTCCACCGCGTTCATGCTCACCATGGCCGCCGTGATCCCCGTCACCGGCTGGTTCCTGCAGCGGGTCACCACCCGCCAGGGCTACGCGATCGCGATGGGCGTCTTCCTGGCAGGCACCGCTCTCTCCGCCGCGGCGCCGACGTTCGCGATCCTGCTCCTGGGCCGCATCGTGCAGGCCGCGGGCACGGCCGTGATGATGCCGCTGCTGATGACCACGCTGATGACCGTCGTCCCGGAACAGGACCGAGGCCGCGTCATGGGCAACGTGACCCTGGCGATCTCGGTGGCCCCGGCCCTGGGCCCGGCAATCTCCGGCCTGATCCTGCAACTGGGCTCCTGGCGCCTGCTCTTCGTCGCCGTCCTCCCGATCGCCGGCGCCGTGACCTACTTCGGCCTCCGCCAGCTCGACAACATCGGCGAACCCCAGGTCAGCACCCTCGACTGGGCATCGGCAGCCATGGCCACCCTCGGCTTCGGCGGCCTGGTCTACGGCCTGAGCCTGTTCGGCGAGGGCGAGTCCAACCTCGGCCCGAGCATCGGCATCGTCATCGCAGGCGCGGCCCTCATCGCGTTCTTCGTCCTCCGCCAGCTCAAGCTGCAGCGAACCGGCGCCCCGCTGATGGACCTCCGCACCCTCAAGCACCGCACCTTCACGCTGTCGCTGGCCCTCATGTGCATCGCGTTCCTGACGATGATGGGCTCGATGATCCTGCTGCCGCTCTACCTGCAGAACCTGCGAGGCCTCACCCCGCTGCAGACGGGCCTGCTCCTCATGCCCGGCGGCCTGGCCATGGGCCTCCTCGGCCCCACGGTGGGACGCCTCTACGACCGCCTCGGCAGCCGCCCGCTGGTCCTCCCGGGCTCGATCGGCATCGTGCTCTCCCTGGCAGGCTTCACCCAGATCTCGATGACCATGCCGTACTGGCAGGTCCTGGCCCTGCACGCCCTCCTGATGGTGAGCCTGGCAGCAACCTTCACCCCGATCTTCACCCTCGGCATGGGCGCCCTGCCGTCGAACATGTACCCGCACGGCAGCTCGATCCTCGGCACCCTCCAACAGGTGGCAGCAGCCCTGGGCACCGCCCTCGTCGTCACCGTCATGTCGGCCCGCGCCACCACTTTGGTCGCCGAAGGAGCCGTCGCGGGCGCGGCACAGCTGAGCGGCATGAAGCTGGCCTTCGTGATCGCGACGGTCCTGGCCGTGGTGACGATCGTCGTCGCGTACCTGCTGCCGAGCCGCACCGCCGCGTCCGGTGACGTGGTGGCCCACTGACTCCTCGGTCATCGCCTGACTGAACATCTCTGGGGGTTCGGCCGTAGGAACCGAAGCAGGCTTGCAGGCCCTGCATGGTTCCTACGGCCTCGCCATGTCGCGATTGGCAAGTAATAGGGCATCGACCAGATGCGAAACCCCCAGGCCTGTGACCTGGGGGTTTGGTGGGCCGCCAGGGACTCGAACCCTGAACCCGAAGAGTAAGAGCCTTCGCTTGGCGTTGTTCGCCGATCTTCCTCGACAGTGCTCACTACCTGCGCGGATGCGGTCTTGATCTGAGCACTGTGGACAATCACTTCGCGACGTTTATCGACGTTTTACGAGACTAAAGCACATCATGATCTTGGTCCTTCTGGGCCGTCCGCACCGCTGCCATCATCCCGAGACTGAGCCTCGAACGCGGCCGGTGGTGCTGGGTCAAGGTACTCGTTCCAGCTTTGACGCGGCGCTGCCGGCCGTTGTCATGCTCGCGGCGTCGGGGTGACTCGGCCTGGCGTTCGTCGGGGCGTTCCCGCTGCTTCGTCTGGTGCCTGATCGGTGGCAAGGCGGCGCAGCCGTCGCGGCAGTCGAGCGCCAGGACCAGCAGTCCGCGGTGACCCTGACGGCGCTCGTAGGGAGCTGCTGGACGACATGGCTCCACGAGAAAGCTCATCGGTTGGGGCAAGGCCGGAGGACGGCGCGCAGCGCCGCCCGGCCGACCGGCGCAGCGAAGCGGATGCCGGGAGCGCCGGGATGGAAGGTGTTCGCCGTACACCGGAGCGTGCCGCCAGCGGCGGCCTTGATCCCGTAGAGCCAGATTCGGCAGTCGCCGCCGTCTTAGGAACAAGTACTGCTAGTAACGAATCTCTAACCGTTTTCGACATGCCTGCAAGCGCGTAGGGGTGCGTTACTGCTAGGGCGTAGCGGGAGGGTGCTTTGAAGGATGGCAGTGAGGTTCCGGCTGCTGCTGAGCGTTTCGGAGACGCTCGGGATGACGTTATGGCGGCTGCGAGTCAGGCTGGGTATGGGACGGAAATTCACCGAGTAAGATCGCCGGATGGCGAAAATCGCCTATTTCTTCGGCTCCAGCTTCCGAATGGGAAAGAGACGCGCTCCATCTTTGTTTTCGAAGATGAAGCCGAGATTTTCAAGGAAATGGACCTGAAGGAGTGGTCTTACCTTGGCGACTATGTTGCGGTTTTGAATCGAGCGACTGGCGGGATCGAGGCTCTTCTTGGCGTGCTTCCAAGAGGAGTGGCGAGCATTAGGTACCTACGAGATCTCCCTGGGGTAGAGGAAGTTCCTGTTGCTGAAAGCGGAGATAGAATTCCTCTAGACAGACAGGACCTCGAAGAGGCTCTTGAGGCTGCTGGGCAGAGCGGAGTGGAGGAGGTAGCGAAAAGTCTGCGTTTGCGCCTGAGCAGCGAATCTTCCTCGATTACGCTGGAGCTTTCTGAGGTCTCTAAGGAGCTCCGAGTTCTTGGGGATCGTGGGACTTCTGATTCTAGGGGGCTCCTTAGCCTGAAGATTTCCGGGTCAATCACGGAGCGCCATGACGAGGCGCTCCAAGTACTTGAGCGCTACGCTCATGCGTTGTTCTTCGATATGGATGTGCGATTTGGTCTCGCATTCAACATTGTTAGGACTCCAATCCGCGGCGACCATCCTAGACTTCGTAGGCCGAGGGGAAGAAGTCAATCTCCAATATTGCTGCCACGCAATCGTTATGCTGAAGAAGCGGCATCGCTGTATTTCTATGGTCGATCTGCTAATGGTATGCCGCTATTGCAGTTTCTGGCATACTATCAAGCGATAGAGTTCTTCTTTCCCTCTTTTTGGCACGCCGAGCAAATTAGGAGACTGAGAAATACGCTACGTGATCCGAGGTTTAGTGCAGAGGATGATGGTGAGCTTCAGCGTCTAATTGGGATTGCTAACGGCGCAGGTAAGGGGACGACTTCTGAACGTCAGCAGTTGAGATCTGCTGTCGATGCGGCGGTCGAAGAGGACGATGTGAGACTTTTTCTGGAATCAACTCCACACCGTTTGGAGTTCTTTACGCAGAAGAATGCTCTCGTTGACGTTCCTCACGTGGTTCTCAAGAATTCGGATTCGCTTCGAGCGCAGATAGCCAATCGGATATATGCCCTTCGTTGTAGGATTGTGCATAGTAAGGAAGATGGTGGCATAGCTGGAGCGAAGGTCCTCCTTCCGTTCGGCCGGGAAGCCGGTCGTCTTTACCACGACGTAGAGTTGGTCAAGTTTGTTGCGCAGAAGGTCATATTGGCGGGTAGTCGAGGGAGGTTGTAAAAAACCTAGCCTTCGTATTCTATGTAAAATACGGGCTTTGACGCGTAAGACCGTGATCTATGCGAAGTTTAATCGAAGGGTGAATATCCAGCTTATCTAGCTCGTTCGAGTCTACCCACCTGACCTCCGTCGACTCACTGCTCGTGCGCGGGGTGCCTCCAATTGGTCGCGCACGAAAGCAGATCGAAAATTCCTGGCGAATCTCGCCATCGCCATATTCGATCACGTGATCAGGATTGGAATATAGGCCAATAATTTCTGTTACCTCAATCTCAATCCCTGTTTCTTCGAGTGCTTCGCGTACCGCAGCCTGGGCTAGCGTCTCGCCTACTTCTTGTTGTCCACCGGGAATCGCATATTTGTTGTTGTCTGTCCGGCGAATCATGAGTAGCTGGCCGGTGTCATTCTGTACGAACGTGCTGACAGCAGGCTTCAGGCTGTTGGCTTTGGGGGCGTTCGGGTCGTGGAAGTAGTCCACGCGGGCCATGTGGCTCCCTCAGAAAGTAGCTGGCTTGGACAGGTTCCAGACGTGCTCGAAGCTCTCAGAGTAGGTCTCGAAGAGATCACCCGCAGCGAGCCGCCGCAGGTGCAGCGCCGGAGCGTGCGCGGCCTGGAAGCCGTAGACGTGCGTGTTGACCACCATCTCGTCGTCAAAGCGGAAGATCGAGTTGTAGAGCGTCGTCTTGTGGAAGCGCATCTCCACGCCGTCCACGCCGACCAGCGGCCGGTAGAACGCCAGCGCGTTGCGGATGCGAGAGCCGAGCGTGCCCTTGCCGAGCTGCTCTTCGTCGCTGCGCTTGGCAACCTCGCGGCTGGCCGGGTCACCAAAGATCAGCCGGATACGCGCTCCGTTCGCGGCCTTGTTGGCTAGGTCGCGCATGAACGTCGGCCGCTCCACCAGGAAGATGCCGGCGTGCACCAGCACTTCCACGTGCCGGGTGGCGTTGGTGATGAGGTGGTCCCACAGGTCTGGAGGGATCGAGTTGCGGTGTGGGTAGAGCTTGACCACCTCGGACTCAGTGATCTCAGCCTTTCGGTCTGGCGCGACCGCGTCTGGCCACAGGTACGTCTCGGTCTCCTTGACCATCGACGCGATGGTGTTGCGGTGACGCGGGTATGGCGCACGGCCCTTCGTGATCCAGCGTTCGACGGTCTTCTGGTCGACGCCCGTGGCCTTGGCTACCTGCTCGTATGTAAGCCCGTTGCGCAGCAACGCATCTCGTAGGCGCTCGTTCGCCATGATCACTCCTATCGGACGTCCTCAGGGACGCTAGGGACGTCTTACCCTAGTAGGGACGTCTCTAGAAGTCCCGCCATGCGGTGCTCACGTCCCGGTTTTCAGCCGAAAGTCGTAAGTGTCGAGAACTCCAGACAACCGGTCTGGACGATACCTACGACAGGAGAGCCACGATGGCGATCACAGGTGGGAGCAGGCTCCCTGCGGGTCACGACTTCGTGTTTCCCAGGGGCGCACTCGTGATGGGCGTTGAGCCCGTGCTCAAGTTCCAGTCCGCCGAAGAGCGGGCGAAGGGTCTGCCGCCTGAGCAGGAGAAGGACAAGGAGACCGGCCTCCTCGTGTGGTCTGTGCTGGTCATCGACCAGGCCGCGGAGCGCAAGACGGACGCGGTAGTCACGGTCAAGATCTCCGCGCCTCACCAGCCGGTACCGCCGGAGGCGATCCCCGGTACGGATGTTCGGCCAGTGGTCTTCGAGGGGCTGACGGTCACGCCGTGGATCGATGACAAGGCGTGCCGTGGGGTGCACGGGGGCGAGCGTCACCGCTGCCGCGCCAAGCTCGGCTACAGCCTGCGGGCCTCCGGTATGAAGCCGGTCGTCGGCAAGCCAGCCGCTAAGGCGGCGTGATGCCTGACCTGGTGCGCGTTCACCTCACCGACGGCGTGCCGATGCGGCCACTCGCGATGCCTTTCGCCGACCGGATCGAGATCCGCTTCGGCAACGCATTCCCCGCAGTGCTCGTCGTTGATCGGGATGTGGTGTCGCAGTTGCGGGACGTCCTCGACCAGGGGTGGCGCGCTCTCCAGGCGTCGGCAGCTCGCCAGGAGGGGCGTCATGCCCTCGCGGAGGAGGCTTCCGATGCCCGCGACTGAGGCCATGCACTGGGGCCTTGCTGAGCAGGCTCGAACGCTGAGCGAAGCACACGATGTGCTGAGCAAGCTCCTGCCCAACCCCAAGGCCGCTCCCGCTGTTCTACGGGACTACTACCTCCGCTCCGCCGCGATCTACGCGCGAGTCGCCGAGAGCGACCGCAGCCACCACCACGAGGCCATGTACTGGGCGAACCGTGAGCGCGAGAAGGGAGAGGCGATCAAGGTCACGAAGACCGCGAAGAGCTAGCAACAGTCCTGATTGGACACAGCGCGTGACTCTGCTGGGTCACGTGGCGATGCCGCACGTCTTGTTGCGGCGCAAAGAGAACGTGAGACGCAGGAGCGGAACCCGGCTACCAACCTCGCCGCTCCTGCGTTGTCCACCCAACTCGGGAGTGAACAAGATGAGCGTAGAGCCTGGGCGCATTCCTGCGCCAGACAGGGCCACAAAGCAACTGCTGTGGGATCGGATGATCTCCAGCAAGCAGACCGTCTCCAGCTACGTCGTGATGCTCGACGGCGGCAGCCTGGAGATGTTGGAACTCACGGCCGCGCAGGCTGAGGGCTTCGAGTGCCTGACCTGCAGGACGCAGCACACCACAGAGTCGGGAGCGTTCCAGCCCGTTGGACGAATCCCGAGCGTTGGCAGCGTCTTTCAGTGCCTCAAGTGCGCTGGCGGTGCGCGATGAAGGGCAACCGTTGGGTCGATCCCGCACCGTTCGAGGGCGCACGTCCGCAGGTCCCGTGGTGGGTATGGCTTCCCGGCTGGATCAAGGTCGTACTCGCGCCGTTCGCACTGATCTGGCTTGCCGGCCGACTGGCGGTGAAGCTCGTCGTGGTGACGGTCCGGTACCCGGTCGCGGTCACGGCCTGCCTCGGCGGCTACATCGGCTATCGCGAGTTCGGGCTGTCGCCACTGGTTCTAGCGCTGCTGTCGCTCGTGTGCGCCTTGACGGTCTGGTATGGCCTCGATCGCGGCTCCTTCCTGCGATACGGCTGGTATCGCGTCCTGACTGAGTGGCGGCGGCTCACGGTCTACGTGCCGCACTGGCGCACCGTGATGCGGCTGGCAGAGCTGGCCAAGGACAACCGAGGCAGGGAGTACCGCCCGAAGCTGCGGCGCGTCCGATCGGAGGGCTGGCGAGACAAGGTCCGGGTTCGAATGATCCCGGCTCAGTCTCCAGAGCAGTGGGAAGCGCGGCGGGACAACCTGGCGCACTCGTTCAACGCGCGGTCCTGTCGTGTGCGGGTGCTGCGGCCGAGTGTGCTTGAGCTCGACTTCATCCACTCCGATCCGCTGTCTCGTCCGGTGGCTGTCCCGCAGCTCGCCACTGTTGGGGACGTCGACCTCAAGCGCGTCGTCGTCGGCCGTACCGAGACCGGTAAGCCCTGGCGGCTGAAGCTGATCGGCTCTCAGGTCCTGGTGGTCGGGGTGCCCGGCGCTGGCAAGGGCTCGGTGCTCTGGTCGATCGTCTGGCAGCTCGCCCCGGCCATCAAAGCGGGCATGGTCCGGCTCGTCGGGATCGACCCTAAGGGTGGCATGGAGCTGGGGCAGTGTCCGGACGCGTTCGAGAAGGTCGTCTACGACAACGGGCCGGAAGCTGTTGCCTTGCTTGAAGAAATCGCCGCAGAGGTCAAGGAGAGGGCGGCGCGGTACCGGGGCATCCGGCGCTTGTGGGCACGTGGCACGGGTGAGCCGTTCACGGTCCTGATCGTGGATGAACTGGCCGACCTGATCGCCTACCAGCCGGACCGGAACCTCCGCGAACGTGCGACGCGAGCCGTACAGACGATCACCTCGCAGGGACGTGCTCCCGGCTACGCCGTGGTCGGCCTGGTCCAGGACCCGCGCAAGGAGGTCGTCTCCTTCCGGCACCTGTTCACCACCCGTGTTGCGCTGCGGCTCGATGAGCCGGTCCAGGTCGACATGGTGCTTGGGGATGGCGTTCGGCAACGTGGCGCGGCTGCTCACGAGATCAGCGAGAACACGCCTGGTGTCGCCTGGCTCAAGGAAGACGGGCAGCGCGAACCGGAGCGGGCGAGGGCCTTCCACGTTACGGACGCGGACTTGGTCGAGCTGGGCGTCTACCTCGCCACGGCCACCGTGCACGAGTTCCCGGAGCTGACAGACGGGAGGGCAGCGGCGTGACCGAGTACCTGACTCGCTCCGAGCGGATGAAGCAGCCGGCCGCGCTCGACATCGCTCGGGCCGTCGCTGAGGAGCACGGTGTCTGTGTCCGGCCGTTGGCCAAGGAGCGGATCGACCTCGACACCGGGCGCGTGGACATCGTGCCTGTGCCGTGCGGCTCGACCGTGGCCAGTGTGTGCCCCACCTGCGCGGAGAAGAACCGGCGTCTGCGGATGGCGCAGTGTCGCGAGGGATGGCACCTCACAGAGGAGCCCGACTTCACGCCGGACGCTCCGAGCGACGATCAGCGGGAGCTGACCGCCTACCGGGCTGACCTCGTGAAAGCCTTCCGCCTGGCCCTCGATGAGGGTGACGAGGTCGGAGCCGAAGAGGTCAGGGAAGAGGTCGCGGAGGTCGACACCGAACTTCGGCAACTCGGAGTCCGCGGTTCACTCCCCTCCCTGGAAGTGCCACTCAAGGCAGCTCGGAAGCGGTCGACCAAGCGGCGGCAGGATGCGCCCAACCTGCCTCGGCGGCCGGTCAGCAAGCGCACGGTCGGCAAGGTCTTCGGAGGCAAGTACCAGCCTTCGACGTTCCTCACGCTGACGCTCGACACCTACGGCAAGGTCCGGAGCGATGGCACGCCCGTTGATCCGGCGACCTACAACTACCGGCGTGCGGCTCGGGATGCGGTGCACTTCGCCGCACTGCTCGACCGGTTCGTCCAGAACCTTCGGAGGTGCGTCGGTTGGGAGGTCCAGTACTTCTCGGCGGTCGAGCCACAGAGGCGGTTGGCTCCGCATTGGCACGCGGCGGTTCGAGGCAGCATCTCCCGTGCTGAGCTGCGGGCTGTCGCTGAGGCCACGTATCACCAGGTCTGGTGGCCCGAGCACGACGAGATCAAGTACAGCGGTGACAACCTGCCGGTCTGGGACGTCCGGGCCAAAGGGTTCGTTGATACGCAGACTCGAAAGGCTTTGCCTACCTGGGAAGACGCCCTCGACCAGGTGGAGCGACCCGCACACGTCGCGCGGTTCGGGGTGCAGGTGCACTCCAAGGGCATCCTCGGCGGAACTGAAGAGGCCGGCCGCCACATCGGCTACCTGACGAAGTACCTGACCAAGAGCATCAACGAGTGCTTTGAGGCGCAGACCGCGCGGCAGGAAGACCACGCCGAACGCCTCTGCGCTGAGCTCGCAGTCACGCCCTGCTCGCCGCAGTGCGCGGTGTGGCTGCTGTACGGCGTCCAGCCTCGCGGGGCTCGACTGTCCACGGTGGCTGGGAAGTGCAAAGGCAAGGCGCACAAGCGAACCACGCTCGGTGTCGCCGGTCGGCGGGTTCTCGTGTCCCGGAAGTGGTCGGGCAAGTCGCTCGCGGACCACAAGCACGACCGGAAGACGTTCGTTCGGCAACTGCTCGCCGATGTCGGGATCAAGCCCGAAGACCAGCCACAACGGCTCGTCTGGAACAACGTCGAGCCCGGTGACCCGAACGTGCCGCCTCGAGCACATCTGCTCTTGAGTGCCGTCGCTGAGCGGCGGAGATGGAAGGCCGAATACACGGCCGCGCTGCTCGCATCTGCCGGACCGCCAGAGAGTTCGGCAACTCTGCACGCTGCTTGATCAAAGGGGGAACATCATGGAGACACGCCAGTTTGAGCCACTGTGGACCGTCAGTGACGTTGCGGCCTACCTGAACGTCCCTGTCCACACGCTCTACGGCTGGAGGACCAAGAACTACGGCCCGCCCGCACGGCGCTTGGGGAAGCACCTGCGGTACCTGCCGTCCGAGGTGCGGAGCTGGTTCGAGCACCTGCTTGAGGAGGCGGCCTGATGGCTCGTCCGCCGCTCGACATCGGTACATACGGCAAGATTCGTTGCAATCAAACGGAAGCAGGCTGGACCGCCGTCGCGAACTACCGCGATTTCGACGGCAAGACGCGGCCGGTGCTTCGCAGGGGGAAGACCAAGCCTGAGGCTGAGCGGAGGCTCAAGAAGGCGCTCTCCGAGCGCAAAGGCCCGACGGGAGACTCATTGACGCCAGACAGCCGGTTCAAGGACGCGCTTGAGGCGTGGCAGGTGAAGTTCCAGAAGCTCGTGGACATGGGCAAGCGGTCGCCGAGCAGCCTCGACACCTATCGGAGCATCCTCGGCCGGCATGTGCTTCCGGGCCTCGGTGAGCTGCGGATTCGTGAGATGACCGTCGCACGGATCGATGCGTTCCTGGGCACGGTCTGGCGGTCGGTTGGTGTCGACAGTGCGAAGACGGCGCGCTCGGTGATCTCGGGTGCCCTGCGGATCGCCGTACGGGACAGGGCGCTCGACACGAACCCCGTCCGGGACACGGACCCGCTGGAGAGCGGGCGTAAGAAGAGTCCGAGGGCGCTCACACGGGAGGAGCGCTTGTTGTGGCTGGAGATGCTGGAGTCAGACCTGGTAGCGGTCCGGAAGGACCTGCCTGACCTGTCGCGCTTCATGATGGCCACGGGCGTGCGGATCGGTGAGGCGCTGGCCGTCTACTGGGACGACGTCGACTTCGTGGCGGGCACGGTCGACGTGAACTACACGGTCATCCGGGCCAGCGGGCTCGGGCTGATCAGGAAGTCGACCAAGACGGAGGCGGGCGAGCGGACGCTACAGCTGCCCAAGTGGGCGCTCGACATGTTGCGGCGGCGACGTGAGGTCACGCTGTTCCCGGACGGGCCGGTCTTCCCCAACAGCCTCGGTGGGCTGCGGGACCCCTCGAACACCCGTCGGGACCTCCGCAAGGCTCGTGGCGGCGATGAGTTCGCGTGGGTCACCTCGCACGTCTTCCGGAAGACGGCGGCCACCATCCTCGATGAGGCGGGGCTCTCTGCACGGGTCGTCGCGGACCAGCTCGGGCACGCCCGGCCGTCGATGACGCAGGACACCTACCTGGCTCGGAAGGTGGTCGACCGGAAGGCTGCTGACGCGCTGGAAGGGGCGCTCGACAGGCCTGAGCAGGACGAACCGGGAGAGGCCGGAAGTTGAGAGTCGCGGAGTAAAGCGCATCAAAGGCGTATCAGTGATCTTGAAGTGCGAAACCCCCAGGCCTGTGACCTGGGGGTTTGGTGGGCCGCCAGGGACTCGAACCCTGAACCCGAAGATTAAAAGTCTCCTGCTCTGCCAATTGAGCTAGCAGCCCTCGCCGGGACAGCCTACCGATCTCCACCTCCGCATGTCCTCCGGGTTCCCAACCTCACGGTTGACGCAAGATCGGGCCCCAGGACAGGGACGCACGCATGGCGCTGGTGTCCTGGAGCCAACTCAAGAACGGCTTCCTGCCGGGGCAAGTAGCGACAAAACGTGCAGGTAAGGGCCTCTGAGCAGGCCAGGCGAGTGAGCGGGTGCGGTGAGGACGAGTTCAAGGTCATCGACGACGTCCGCTACCGGGGTAGAGCCTGCTCCACCCCAAGGACGGAAGCGTGCGTGACTGCGCGGACACCCCCTTGATTGGAAATCTGTCCTCACCACGGCAAGGGGAGGCACAGGATGAAGAAGACGCTGGTAGGCGTGCTGGCAACGGCCATGCTGTTCACCGGGACGGCGATGGCCGCGCCGGCGAGCGATGTCCAGAAGCAGCTCGACGGGCTCACGAAGCAGCACGAGTTCCCGGCGGCGCTCGCGACGATCACCGAGGGCAACGGCCGGACGGCCGCCTACACGTCGGGCACGTCCGAGCTGGGCAAGCGCACGCCTGTCCCGAGGAACGGGCAGGTGCGCGCCGGGTCCAACACCAAGGCGTTCGTCGCCACGGTGGTCATGCAGCTCGTCGGTGAGGGCAAGGTCGAGCTCGACAAGCCGATCAACCACTACCTGCCGGGCGCGGTCAAGGACGACCGGATCACGGTCCGGCAGTTGCTCAACCACACCAGCGGGCTCGCGAACTACACGAACTACCTGGGGCTGGAGAAGTTCGAGGAGGTGCGGCACCGCTACTTGGAGCCGCGCGAGCTGCTCGACGTCGGCAACGCGCATCCCGTCACCAACCAGCCGGGCGAGAAGTTCAAGTACAGCAACACGAACTACGTGCTGCTCGGCCTGTTGATCCAGAAGGTCACCGGGCGGCCGGTCGCGGAGAACGTCGACCAGCGCATCGTGCGGAAGCTGAACCTGAACGACACCTACTGGCCCGGTGTGGGTGAGCAGGGCATTCGCGGCAAGCACCCGCACGGGTACGCCAAGACCGGCAACGGCATCGAGGACGTGACCGAGCTCGATCCGAGCTGGGGCTGGGCGGCCGGGCAGATCATCTCCACGACCAAGGACCTCAACGCCTTCTACCGCGGCCTGCTGAAGGGTGATCTTCTGAAGAAGGCGCAGCTGGACGAGATGAAGAAGACCGTCGACACCGCCGGCGAGATGTGGCCGGGCGTCGAGTACGGGCTCGGCATCGCCAGCGCGCCGCTTTCCTGTGGCGGCCGGTCCTGGGGTCACGGGGGCGACATCCACGGCTACGAGACGCGGGGTGGGGTCACCGACAGCGGTCGCGCGTTCTCCGTTGCGATCACGGCGCTGCCCGGCACCTTCCAGGACACGCCTGAGGAAGCCGACAAGGCCCACGACGCTGTTCTGGCCACTGTGGACGCTGCTTTGTGTGGTGCCAAGTGATTGCGGTGGCCGCGCTCACGGCGCTGACTCTTCTTGTGCCCCAGCAGCTCGACCAGATCGTCCACGAGGGCACGCCCGGTGTCGAGGCCCACGTCAACGGGCGCAACCACGTGGCGGGCAAGGCGCCGCTCAACGGGCAGGTGCGGATCGGCAGCATCACGAAGTCGTTCGTGGCGGTTGCGACCCTCGAGCTCGTCGCGGAGAACAAGGTCGAGCTCGACGGGCCCGTGAACAGGTACGTGCCGCACATCAAGGACGAGCGCATCACCGTGCGCCAGGTCTTGCAGCACACCAGCGGATTGCCGGAGTACGTGCTCGAGATCGGCGTTCCGAAGATCGCCGACATCCGGGATCGCTACTTCGCGCCGCACGACCTGCTGGACGCCGCCCTGCGACTCCCGCCGAGCTTCTCGCCGGGCGAGAAGTACGCGTACAGCAACACGAACTACGTCGTGGCCGGGCTGCTGATCCAGAAGGTGACCGGTCGCCCGATCGGTGAGGCGATCCAGAAGGTCATCACCGAGGCCGGTCTGAAGGACACCTACTGGCCGAGTCAGGGCGAACAGCGCATCCGCGGCCGTCATGCGCAGGCCTACGCGCTGAGCGACCTGCTCGACCCGAAGTCCGCGGTCGTCAACGCGACGGAGATCGAGACGTCCGCGGCCTGGGCGTCCGGCGCGATGGTCTCGACGCCGGCGGACGTCGCCAAGTTCTTCAAGACGCTGCTGAACGGCGGCCTCCTCGCGAAGCCGCAGCTCGACGAGATGCGCAGGACCATCACGGTCGACGAGAAGAGCGCCTACGGGCTCGGCCTGGAGAGCACGAAGCTCAGCTGCGGCGGAGTCTGGTGGGGGCACGGCGGGTCGATCCACGGCTGGGCGTCGCTCGGCGGCGCGACCGACGGTGGCAAGAACGCGGCGGTCACGCTCACCGCGCTGCCCGGCACGTTCGGCGACGACCCGGCGAAGAAGTTCCAGCAGGTGTTCGACGTGATGGACACCGCGTTCTGCAAGAAGTGACGTCAGCGGGCGTACCGGAGCACCCAGAGCATGTCCTGCTCGGTCACCGGTCCGTCCGCGACGCACGCCAGCAGCCAGTCCGTCAGCGCCTCCGGATCGATGCCCGCCCCGATCAGCACCAGCTGCGTCGGGGCGTCGTCGACGGGCTCGAAGGAGACGTAGGCGCCGACGGTGTGCAGCATGAACGTGCCACCGGGGAAGCGCACGAAACCCTTGGCGCGGAACAACCCCTCCGGCCGCGCGCTCAGGAAGTCCATGAACAGCTTGGGGTGCAACGGGTCTGGCGACTCGAACGACACGCTGTCGTACCGGGCGTGCGCGTGGGTGGAGTGGTCGTCCAGGTCATCGAACGACAGCTGCCGCGGCCCCAGGTCGGGTGGCCGCACCTCGAACAGCAGCGCCGGGTCGATCTGCCCGTAGGTCACGGGGAGCACGGGAGCCGAACAAGGCAGCGAAGGCAACGACGAGACCCGGTCGACCTTGTTCAGCACCACCAGATCGGCCAGCGCCAGGTCACGCGAGAGGTGTGGCACGGCGTCGAGCTCGACGGCGTCGACCACGTAGATCAGCCCGCCGTAGGCCACCCCCGGCGCCTGCAACACCATCCGCACCATCGCCGCCGGCTCGGCCAGACCGGACGCCTCGATCACGATGACGTCCAGGTCCGCCGAAGCGAGCTTCGTCAGCATCCCGTCCAGCTCGGTGCCGTCGACCGCGCAGCACAGGCAGCCGTTCGACAGCGACACCATCGAGTCGACCTGGGCCGAGACGGCGAACGCGTCGATGTTGATCCGCCCGAAGTCGTTCACCACGACGCCGATCCGCGTGCCGCCCGACGTGCGCAGCAGGTGGTTGAGCAGGGTGGTCTTGCCGGAGCCGAGGAAGCCGGCGAGCACGACGACGGGGATCACGACGTTCCAGGCTAGCCGGTGAACTCCGCGTTCCTCTCCAGCACCTCGTCCACGGTGCCGTCGAACATCGGCGGGTAGATCACCAGCTCGTCCACGCCGAGGTCCTCGTACTCCCGCACGACCGCGGCCGACAGCGGGACCTGCGCGGACACGCTGATCCGGAAGCCGTCGGGGCGAGCGGGGAACCGGGCGAGGTGGTCGCGGACGTCGTCGGGCGTCCCGATGCCGAACCAGCCCTGCGCACGCGTCACCGCCCGCCGGAACGCCGAAGGGCTGTGCCCGCCGACGACCACACGCACGTTCGACGGACGCGGATGGGCGTCGATGCCGGAGAACGACACGAACTTGCCCGAGAACGAGGGCTCCGGCGCGTGCCAGAGCTGGTCCATCGCGTCCAGGTACTCGTCGGTCCGCGCGCCGCGGTCGTCGAACGACACACCGATCGCGTTCATCTCCTGCGGGATGTAGCCCGCGCCGACACCGAGCGTGAACCGCCCGCCGCTCAGCAGGTCCAGCGACGCCACCTGCTTCGCGAGCACGAGCGGGTTGCGCTGCGGCAGGATCACGATGCCGGTGGCGAGCTCCAGCGTGGACGTGACCGCCGCCACATAACTCAGGTGAGCCAGCGGATCCACGATCACGGCGTCCGGTTCGGACGGTGACGGGTCGACGCGCGGTGACGGCAGCACCACGTGATCGGACGCCCACCATGATCGATAGCCGAGCGACTCGGCCAGTTGGGCGAGCCTCCGCGTTTCGTCCGGCCCTGCCGTGTCACCGATGTTGAGCCCCTGCACCCCGATGTCCATGATCGGGACAACGATCGATTTCCATCGATCATTCCCGAAACTGCAACGGATCAGGCACTTCACGCATCAGAATGGCGAGAAGGGGGGCGATGATGACCGAGTTCCTGGCTGCCGCGCTGGCGTTTCCGACGGTGGTGTTCAGCTTCCTGTTGCTCGTAGTGCTGGCTTACTGGCTCACAGTGGCGTTGGTGGGCCTGGACTTCGACGCCCCGGTGATGCCGATCTCGGTCTCGATGTTCATCGTGATCACGTGGTTCGCCGCACTGGTCGGCACGGTGCTCACACCGGAGGGCTCGCTGCGGTACGCCGTCCTCGCCGGTTCGCTGCTCGTGGCCGCGCTCGTCACGAAGTTCCTTCTCATCCCGGTCAAGAACTGGACGAAACCGGAGAAACCGGCGTCCCGCAACGACTTCGTGGGCCGCACCGCGATCGTCAGGACGTCCACGGTCACCGAGCGGTACGGGCAGGCCGAGGTGACCGCCGACGACGGCGGCACGGCGGTCGTGCAGGTGCGAGCGGCGCAGAGCACCGAACTGAAGGCGGGCCAGACCGCGCTGATCTTCGACTACGACGCAGAGGGCGAGTTCTTCTGGGTCGTGGACATCACCACAGGGGGCTGACAATGGGTGCGATCTCCACAGGGCTGATCGTGATGATCGCCGTGATCGCGGTTGTACTGATCTTGGCGCTGATCACGCTGAGCAGGCTGTTCAAGAAGTGCGAGCAGGGCAAGGCGCTGATCGTCTCGAAGATGCGCAAGGTCGACGTGACCTTCACGGGCACGGTCGTACTACCCGTCCTGCACAGATGCGAGACGATGGACATCTCGGTGAAGACCATCGAGATCCGCAGGGCCGGCAACGAGGGCCTGATCTGCAAGGACAACATCCGCGCCGACATCCGCATCACGTTCTTCGTGCGGGTCAACAAGACCGTCGAGGACGTCATCAAGGTCGCGCAGGCGATCGGCACCGAGCGCGCGAGCCACGAGCAGACGCTGCAGGAGCTGTTCAACGCCAAGTTCTCCGAGGCGCTCAAGACCGTCGGCAAGCAGCTCGACTTCGTCGACCTCTACACCCACCGCGACGAGTTCCGCGACCGGATCGTGCAGGTCATCGGCACCGACCTCAACGGCTACAGCCTCGAGGACGCGGCCATCGACTACCTGGAGCAGACGCCGCTCAAGCAGCTCGACCCGGCGAACATCCTGGACGCGCAGGGCATCCGCAAGATCACCGAGCTGACCGCGATCGAGCACGTCAAGACCAACGAGTTCACCCGCAACGAGGAGAAGGAGATCACGCGCCAGAACGTCAGCGCGCGTGAGGCGATCCTCGAGCTCGAACGGCGCCAGGCCGACGCGGAGATCAAGCAGAAGCGCGCGATCGAGACGGCCCGTGCGGAGCAGGAGGCGGAGACGCAGAAGGTGCAGGCCGAGGAACGCCTCAAGGCCAACACCGCCTTCATCCGCACCGAGGAGCAGCTCGGCATCCAGAACGAGAACAAGGCCCGCGAGATCGCCGTCGCCGAGAAGAACCGCGAGCGCGTGATCGCCGTCGAGACCGAGCGCATCGAGAAGGACCGCATGCTGGAGGTCATCGCCCGCGAACGCGAGACCTCGCTGCGCATGATCGAGAAGGACAAGGAGCTCGAGCACGAGCGCCGCGCGATCGCCGACCTGGTGCGCGAGCGCGTCGCCGTCGAGAAGACGGTGGCCGAGCAGGAGGAGAACATCAAGCGCCTGCGTGCGGTCGAGGAAGCCGAGCGCGACCGCCAGCAGATCATCATCAGGGCCGAGGCCGAGGCGCAGGAGTCGCTGGTCAAGGACATCAAGGCCGCCGAGGCCGCGGAACAGTCCGCGCAGCACAAGGCCAGGGAAGAGGTCGTGCTCGCCGAGGCGCGCAACAAGGCCGCCGAGCTGGACACCCGCTCCAAGATCCGTCTCGCGGAGGGCACCCAGGCAGAGGCCGCGGCCAAGGGCCTGGCGGACGCGCTGGTCAAGGAACGCGACGCCGCCGCGTCCGAGGCGTTCGGTCGCGCCGAGGCCGTGGTCGACCGCGAGAAGGCACTCGCCGACGCCGAGGGCATCAAGGAACGCCTCAAGGGCGAGGCGGAAGGCCTGTCGCACAAGGCGGAGGCGATGGCCGCGCTCGACACCGCGACCCGCGAGCACGAGGAGTACCGGCTCCGTCTCGAGGCGGAGAAGGAGATCCGGCTCAGGGGCATCGACGTGCAGCGCGAGATCGCCGAGGCCCAGGCCATGGTGCTCGCGGCCGGGCTGGAGAAGGCCGACATCGACATCATCGGTGGCGACACGATGTTCTTCGACAGGATCGCCAGCTCGATCACCGCGGGCAAGCAGGTCGACGGCTTCGTCGGCAGCTCCGACGTGGTGCAGGCGCTGGGCTCCAAGTGGATGGACGGGTCGGCGAACTTCCCGGAGGACCTGACCAAGATCCTCAGCTCGTTCACGACGGGTGACGCGCAGAACATCGCCGCGGCGATCGCGCTGACGCAGATGGCCAAGAACAACGGCCAGAACGCATGACCCAACTCGACGCGGGCACCTACGAGGTGCTGCGAGCCCGGCTGGCCGAACAGGCCGGCGGGCTCGCCCGGAGCACGGAAGCGCTGAACGCCCAGCGCGTCGAGACGTTCGGCAGCACGGCCCTCGAACTCCTCGCCACCGAACGCATCCGCACCGAGAACAACTGCGTGCCACGCGACATCGTCGCGCTCGGTGACGTGATGTTGTTCGGCTACAACGTGTTCATGGGTCTCAAGCCCGAGACCAAGGTCGACGACGTCTTCGCGGTGCACGGCAGGGACTTCGCCACGGTCGAGGCGGAGTTCCTGCAGGACCCGAGGTTCCGCAACGACTTCGCCGAGCTGTACCGGTACTACCGCGAAACGCGGCTGCTTCAGCTGCGCACGGTCGAGTCGCGGCTGCTCGCGGTGTTCCAGACCGGCGCGCGGATCGAGGACATCCGCGTGCTGCGCTGGGACATCAAGGTCGACGGCACGGTCGCGTACGTCGACAACCGCGGCGACCGCGACCACGTCTTCCCGCCCTCGCACGACTTCACGTGGGTCGAGACGACCCGCGAGCAGCACGTGCTGGGCCGGCATCCGCACATCGCGATCGCCGACGAGGTCTTCGTCGAGACGGTCGGCGGCACGCTGACCGTCAAGATCGAGAACAACACCGAGTCCGGCCAGGGCGTGTACGAGGAGCCCGTCGACGAGCCGTTGCAGAGCCTCGCGGACGCCGACGTGCACTACGCCCGCGTCGGACCGCTGATCCTGCTGCGCGTCTTGCCGTACAAGGAGACGGTGTGGCGGCACCTCGTCTTCAACACCCGCACCAAGGTGGTGACGCGGCTCGACGGCATCGGTCAGGCCTGCCAGTGCCTGCCGGAGGACCAGGGGATCATCTTCCCCGGCGGCTACTACCTGGTCACGGGCGCGGACAAGACCTTCGACGTCGACACCGACGAGCTGGAGTTCGAGCGGGTCGTCCGGTCGGCGAACGGCGAGGACGTGCTGTTCGTCTTCCACGCCCGCCGCGAGGGCCGCAGCCTCCTGCTGCCCTACAACGTGATCCGCAAGGAGGTCGCGACCCCCATCGTCTGCCACGGCTACTCGCTCTTCGCCGACGGCACGCTGGTGGTCTTCCGCGAGACCAGCCCAGAGGCCGTGCGCGTGCACCCGATGCAGGTGTGGCGCACGCCGTTCGTCCTCGACGAGGTGCTGCCCGACCAGGCGGGCCCGCTCGCCCGCATCGGCAACGCCGAACTCGTCCGCGGCATCTCGGACTGCCTGTCCATCACCAGGATGAGCGCCGAGATGATCCCGAGCGTGCCGGTGTTCGAGGGCCTGATCGCCCTGTGCACCAGGGTGATCGACGGTGTCCACTGGCTCGACGAACTGGGGCTCAAGCAGGACGTCCAGGCCGTGCGCGCCACGGCGGAGCAGGTGCTGGACGAGTTCGAGGCCGTCCGCACGCTCACCGAGCACGCCGCCGAACAACTCCACCAGGCCGCGGAGAAGCTGGCGAGCCTGATCAGGCTCGCCAGGTCGGCCGCGCCGCGCAGCGCCGACGAGTGGGTGCGGCTGCTGGCCGACCTGCGGTCCGCCCAGGGCCGGCTGATCACCCTCAAGGACCTGAAGTACGTCGACGTCGAAGAGATCGACAGGCGCGAAGCCGAACTGGTCGAGGAACTCGGTGCGTCCGCGCGCAGAGCCGTCGCCTTCCTCAGCGGTGAGGGCGCGTTCGCCCAGTACCACGAGGAGATCGACCAGATCGCGGCCGCGGAGCTGACGACCGCCGCCGAGGCGAAGCCGTTGCGCGAACGGCTCGCGCAGCAGCAGGCCGGGCTGGAGGTGCTGACCGAGGTCGTCAGCACCCTCGACGCCGCCGACACCACGACCCGCACGCAGATCCTGGCGAGCATCGGCGAGGTCCTGGCCGCGGTCAACCGCGCACGCGCCACTGTGGACGGTCGCCGCGCCCAGCTCGCCAACGTCGAGGGCCGCGCCGAGTTCGCAGCGGAGTTCGCGCTGCTCGGCCAGGCCATCACCGGCGCGCTGTCGGTCGCGGACACCCCGCAGCGGTGCGACGACCAGCTCGGCAGGCTGTTGCTGCAGCTGGAGAACCTGGAGTCGCGGTTCGGCGAGTTCGACGACTTCCTCGCCCAGGTCGGCGCCAAGCGCACGGACGTCTACGAGGCCTTCTCCGCCCGCAAGCAGACGCTGCTCGACGAACGCGCCCGCAGGGCCGACAGGCTCGTGCAGTCCGCGGAACGGGTGCTGGGCACGATCCGCCGTCGCGTCGGGAAGCTGACCTCGACCGACGAGATCAACACGTACTTCGCCGGCGACCCGATGGTCGCCAAGGTCCGCGCGGTCGCCGAGCAGCTCAGGGGACTCGGCGACGTCAGGGCCGACGAGCTCGACGCGAGTCTGCGCGATGCCCGGCAAGAGGGAGGCCGGGCACTGCGCGACCGGGCCGATCTGTACGACGGCGCGTCGATCGTGCTCGGTCGCCACCGCTTCCCGGTGACGACCGAGCCGATGAACCTCACCCTCGTACCGCGCGACGGCAGGCTGTTCTACGCGGTCACCGGCACCGACTACCGCAGTGAGGTCACCGACCCCGCGTTCGAGGCCACCAGGCCGTTCTGGGACCAGCTGCTCGTCTCGGAGACGCAGCACGTCTACCGCTCCGAGCACCTCGCGGGGAGCCTCCTCGCCGAGGGCCGCACCGACGTCACGAACGCCGCCGCCGAACGCTACGACGAGGGCTACGAGAAGGGCGTCCACGACCACGACGCCGAGAAGATCCTCGCTGTCCTGCAACGGCTTCACGCCGGCGCCGGACTGCTCAGGTATCCGCCGAAGACCCGCGCGGCGGCACAGATCTTCTGGTCCGAGCAGCCAGAGGACCAACGCGCGCTCTGGGCGCGCAAGGCCGAGTCGCTGGCGCGCGCCCGCACGATCTTCGGTGGCACGCACGGGATTCCCGAGCTGTGCAAGCAGTTCGGACTCGAGGAGCTCACCGCCGAGTACCTGTTCGAGGAACTCGCCTGCGAGCCCAAGGGGTTCGTCACCAGCAAGGCCGCCCGCGCGGTGATCGACAGGTTCCGCGCCGTGGTCACCGAGGAACTGCACGACCGCGACCTGATCGAGGCGTGGCTCAGTGCGTTCCTGAAGGACGAGGACTGCCCGGAGTTCCCGGAGGTCGTGGCGATCCTGCTCACCGACCTGCCGCGCTACGACTCCAGCGCGGCGCTGACCGAGACCGTCTCGGGCCTGCTCGGCACGCATCCGCGCGTGCAGAACCAGTCGATGGACCTGCGCCTCGACGAGACCCTGACCAGGCTCAGGGCTTTCCGCACCGGACAGGTGCCGGCCTTCCGCGCGTACCAACGCCGGCGCGACGAGCTGCTGGCCGGGGAACGCCGCAGGCTCAGGCTCGACGACTACCAGCCGGCCGTGCTGAACACGTTCGTGCGCAACAGGTTGCTGAACGAGGTCTACCTGCCGTTGATCGGCGACAACCTCAGCAAGCAGCTGGGCGACGGCACCGGCCTGCTGATGCTGATCTCCCCGCCCGGCTACGGCAAGACGACGCTGATGGAGTACGTCGCGAACCGCCTGGGCATGGTGTTCGTCAAGGTCAACGGCCCGGCGCTGGGCACCGGCGTCACCTCGCTCGACCCGCAGGAGGCACCGAACGCCACCGCGCGGCAGGAGGTCGAGCGGATCAACTTCGCGTTCGCCCTGGGCAGCAACGTCCTGCTGCACCTCGACGACATCCAGCACACCTCACCGGAGCTGCTGCAGAAGTTCATCTCGCTGTGCGACGCCCAACGCCGGGTCGAGGGTGTCTGGGACGGCGAGCCGCGCACGTTCGACCTGCGGGGCAAGCGCTTCGCCGTGTCGATGGCCGGCAACCCGTACACCGAGACCGGCCGGGCGTTCCGGGTGCCCGACATGCTCGCGAACCGCGCGGACGTGTGGAACCTGGGCGACGTGCTGTCCGGTCGCGACGCCCTGTTCGCGTTGAGCTACCTGGAGAACGCCTCGGGCTCGAACCCGGTCCTGGGCGGCGTCGACGTGGAACCGTTGGTGCGCCTGGCGAACGGCGAGAGCATCCGGCACGAGTACGAGACCGTCGAACTCGAACGCATGCTGTCCGTCGTCCGGAAGCTGCAACGGATCCAGCAGGTCGTGCTCAAGGTCAACCAGGCGTACATCGCGTCGGCGGCGAACCCGTCCGAGCGGCCGTTCCTGTTGCAGGGCAGCTATCGCAACATGAACAGGATGGCCGCGCGGATCGTGCCGGCGATGAACGACGACGAGGTCGAGGCGTTGATCGACGACCACTACCTCGGCGAGGCCCAGCTGCTCGGCGCGCTGGCGGAAGCGAACCTGGCCGAGCTCAAGGAGCTCAAGGCCTAGTTGTCGTCGTCACAGCTCAGCTCGAACCGGTCGAAGTGGTCGAACCGGCCACCGTCCGGCCCGCGCAGGTCGATCGGTTCGAGCTGGTGCTCCTCCAGGAACTCGCAGAGCTCCTCGGCGTCCAGCGGCCACTTCAAGCAGTGCTTGAAGTCGTCGCCGAAGAGCTTCGAGTCGCAGCGCAGCAGGTCGTACAGGTCTGGCCGTGGCTTGCCCGGTCGCGGTGGAGGCGGCGGTCTGTGCCCAGGCCGCGGAGGCGGTGGCCGGTCCGCGGCGCCGGGTGGAGGCGGCGGTGGTGGTGGAGGCGGAGGTTGCGGCCGCTCGACTCCGACGGCGGAGACGGTGGTCGTGGCGGTCGCGGTGATGACCTCGGGCGGCAGAGGCGGCGGTGCGACCAGGCGGATGTCGACGGGCTTGTCCGGGGGTGCCGAGAACAGAGCCGCGATCAGGGCAGCGCCCATCACCGCGACCGCGGCCGTGAAGTAGCCGCGGCGTCTGACACCAGTCATCGCTTCCGCTCCCCAGGTTCCGCCTGCCCGGTAGCCGCCGTCCCCGTGGAATCGTTGCGCCCGCTAACGGTGTTACAGGCTCAGCCCGTCTTGTCCGGTCCGGCGGAGCTCAGCGAAATCCGCAGGATCACGCGTTGCTCGCGCTTCATCGCCGCCCGGTACTCGTTCCAGTCGGAGTGCTCGCCGGAGATCGTCCGGTAGTACTGGACCAGCAGGTCCATGGCCTCGGGCAACGGGACGACCGTCGCGGTTCCGTTGAGCTGGATCCAGCGGCCGAAGAAGCTGTCCGGCAGCACGCACAGCGAGACGTGCGGATCGCGCTCGACCTGCTTCGTCTTGTACGCGGTGGCTCGCGTGGAGACGAGCACGTCGCCGTTGTCGTCGAGCGCGACGAGCACCGGCGACATGGCCGGCGTGCCGTCGGACTTCAGTGCGCAGAACACCGCGCGGTGCTGACTGCGGAGCACTTCCCGTGCCTGGTCCAGGTCCATGGTCCTCATCCTGGCGAGGCGGGACGATGTCCGCATGCCCGATCCGAACTCCGTGAGCTGGCAGATGCACGCGGACCCGACGATGTGGATCGCCGGGATCGCGAGCCTCTACCTGCAGGCACTGCACCCCGAGGCGGTCGCGGGTGTCGTGCAGAACTCGAACTTCCAGGCCGATCCGCTCGGCAGGCTCAAGCGCACGGCGGATTTCGTCGACCTCGGCGTCTACGGCACCGACGAGGAGATCGCCACCGCCGCGGCACGGGTGCGGGCCACGCATCGGAACCTGCGCGGCGTCGTCGACGGCCGGACGTTCCGCGTGGACGAGCCCGAACTGCTGCTCTGGGTACATTGCTCGGAGGTTTCGTGCTTCGAAACAGTGCTCGACCGCGCGGGGTACGGACTGTCCGACAGGCAGAAGGACCTCTACTACGCCGAGCAGCGATCCGCAGCAGCTTTGGTCGGATTGCACCCGGATGAAGTACCGGGATCCAGACGGGAAATGGCCGAATACTTCGACCGGATGCGTCCCGTTCTGCACCGAACGACCGATTCCGATGTGATCTACGACTTCTTGCACGGTCCGCCGGTGCAAGGCCGGCTCCGCCACGGGCTGCCCGTGTACCGGGTTCTCGTGGGCCACCTGGCCTATTCGGTACTACCCGACTGGGCTCTCGAACTACACGGCCGAAAGCCGTACGCGCATGCCGATCTCTGGCTGCGAATGATGCGCCGAGCTGCGCTTTTGGTGCCCGGCAAGATCAGGAGACTCGCTCCGCCCGGCCATCTCCGGCGCGCGATCGAACGTCACGGCAGGCATGTGACACCCAGCAAAGCGAGGCTTCCGTAGTTGTCATACATCACAGTCGATCATCGCCACAGGTCCGTAGCATTGCGCACGAATCCACACCACCCCCGGAAGGCCTGTCGTGATCCGTCGTGCCGCGCTACTGACTGCCATTGCGGTGTTCGCCACCGCCTGTGGGAGCGGTGACACCAGCACAGTCATCGGACGTGCCGACTCCGGGAAGCTGACGATCGGCATCCGTTACGACCAGCCCGGCATGAGCCAGCGCCGGCTCGACGGCCGGTACGTCGGCTTCGACGTGGACGTCGCCAAGTACGTGGCGAACGAGCTCGGGGTGGAGGAAGGTGGCATCACCTTCAAGGAGGCCCGAGGCGCCGCCCGCGAGTCGATGCTCGAGAACGGTGAGGCCGACCTGATCATCGCCTCGTACTCGATCACCGACGCCCGCAAGGAGAAGGTCGCCTTCGCCGGCCCGTACTTCGAGACGGGCCAGGGCATGCTGGTGCGCTACACCGAGAACGCCATCCAGGGCCCGGAGACCATGAACGGCCGCAAGCTGTGCTCGGTCAAGGGGTCCACCTCCGCGCAGAAGGTGAAGGCGGACTTCTCCCAGCAGGTGCAGATCGTCGAGTACGGCCAGTACTCCGACTGCGTGATCGCTCTCATGGCGGGCAACGTCGACGCCGTCACGACCGACGAGGTCATCCTCGCCGGGTTCGCCGCGGAGAACCCCGAGCTGCTCAAGCTCGTCGGCAAGACGTTCTCCAAGGAGCGCTACGGCATCGGCGTGCCGAAGGGTGACGCCGAGTCGCGCGACGCCGTGAACAAGGCGATCGAGAAGATGATTTCGAGCGGTGAGTGGAAGCGGGCCCTCGAACGCAACGTCGGTCCGTCGGGTTACGAGATCCCGCAGCCACCCCAGATCACCGAGAAGTC